>DAOVDY010000256.1 GCA_030669265.1 Desulfobacteraceae bacterium
AGAGTTGGCATTTACCTTATCAGATGGGTTGGCAATTGTGGATCTGATTGGTGAGAAAGAACATCGTTTTAGCCAGAGAGCATCGTGCCCGATGTGCGGTTTTAGCTTCCCACCACTCACTCCCCAGATGTTTTCCTTTAACAATCCCTTAGGGGCATGTGAGGAATGTGGTGGTCTCGGAATCAAGATGTACTTTGACCCCGATTTAATTGTTCCAGACCCAGATCTTTCATTAAGAGAGGGAGCAATTGAACCGTGGGCAGGCAGGCATTCGATATATTTTTATCAGATGCTGGACTCCCTTATCGCGCATTATCAAATTGATTTATATACACCTTTTAGTGAACTCCCAGAGCACGTTCAAAAGGCATTTCTTTATGGTTCAGGAAAAGAGGAGATTAGATTCTATTTTGACAGAGACGATAGGCGTCATTTTTATAAAAAGCCCTTTGAGGGCATTATACCAAATCTCAACAGGAGATACCACGAGACAGATTCTTCCTTTTCCAAGGAATGGATAGAGAGGTTCATGAATATCAGACCCTGTCCTCAATGTAATGGAGCAAGATTAAGAGAAGAAAGTCTTGCTGTAAAGATTGATGGGGGATCCATCGCTGAGATAACTTCATTTTTTATTACTAAGGCCCATGAATATTTTCAAGGGCTAAGGATAACAGAAAAAGAGGAGGTAATAGGCAGGCAAATACTCAAGGAGATTATTAAAAGGCTTGGCTTTTTAGAGAGCGTAGGGCTTGACTACATTTCTCTTGATAGGTCAACCTCAACACTTTCGGGTGGAGAAGAGATGCGGATCAGGTTGGCTACTCAGATCGGTTCTTCTCTTTCCGGTGTATTGTATGTCTTGGATGAACCAAGTATTGGATTGCATCACAGGGACAATAATAAGCTCTTACAAACACTCAAACGGTTGAAGGAATTGGGTAATACGGTGATGGTTGTGGAGCATGACCCTGAAACGATACTTTCAGCAGATTATATTGTAGATATGGGGCCAGGGGCAGGTGAGCAGGGGGGTAACGTGATATTTACCGGCACTCCAGCTGAGATTGTGAAAGACAAAAACTCACTGACTGGTCAGTATCTTTCAGGAAGGCTTTCCATCCCTGTTCCAGCCCTTAGAAGAAAAGGCAATGGAAACGAGATAGTTATTGAAGGGGCAGCAGAGAATAACCTTAAAAATATTGATGTTACCATTCCTTTGGGGACCTTTACGTGCATTACAGGGGTTTCAGGTTCTGGCAAAAGCAGCTTGATAAACCAGATTCTCTATCCTGCCCTGGCACAAAAATTTTATCATTCAAAGGAAAGGGTTGGTCGAATGAAGAGGATACGAGGTATACAGTATCTGGATAAAGTTATTAACATAGATCAGAACCCTATTGGGAGAACCCCACGGTCTAATCCAGCTACCTATACAGGGGTATTCACACATATTCGAGACCTATTCTCTCGTCTACCAGAATCCCGGGTCAGGGGATATAATCCAGGCAGGTTTAGCTTTAATGTAGAAGGAGGAAGGTGCCAGTCTTGCAAGGGTGATGGGATTATAAAAATTGAGATGCATTTCCTTCCAGATGTATATGTTACCTGTGATGTGTGTAAGGGATTGAGGTTTAATCGGGATACCCTTGAGATACAGTATAAAGGAAAGAACATTGCAGATGTGCTTGATATGACAGTAGAGGAGGCTATGCTGTTTTTTTCTCCTATTCCCCAGATTAGAGGTAGATTAGAGCTATTATTTAACGTTGGGCTTGGGTACATAAAACTTGGGCAGCCTGCCACCACTCTTTCTGGTGGGGAGGCACAGAGGATAAAGCTGGCCCGAGAGTTGGGGAAAAAAAATACAGGAAGAACCCTTTATCTCTTGGATGAGCCTACAACTGGGCTCCATTTCGCAGATATACAGAAACTCTTGGATGTCTTAAATCATTTAGTCGATTTGGAAAACACGGTTGTAGTAATAGAGCATAATATGGATATTATTAAGTCAGCTGATTATATAATTGATTTGGGCCCGGAAGGGGGAGAGAAGGGAGGCTTTATTGTTGGTTCTGGTTTGCCTGAGGAGATTGCCATTACTAAGGAATCGTATACCGGCCAGTTTCTAAAAGAAATAATATCTGGGCCGAGGCTTGACAGGAAAAATGGAGAAGAATATACTCTCTCGTCAAAAATGAGGTAAGGGATCATTAGAAAGGAGGATAAGAATAATGGCAGTTGCAGAAAACATCCTTATTTTCATAAATACAGGGCCTGATAAGCGATGGAATCATTATACAGCCTATACTATTGCCTGGGTGGCACGGAGATATTATAAGGTAAAAAAGGTTACCATTTTATATGGCCCACAAGCAGTTGCAATGACCAAGAAAGGTACCTTGGCAAAATTTGTTATGACACCTGATGTGAAAGAATTAACTGCCTCTCAATTTGAGGGTCTAAAGGCAGAAAAACTGCCGGATAACATGGAACAGCTGGCTCGGTTTGAAAAAGATAAAATGGAAATATCCATAGTTTCATGCGGTACATTTCATGTACTTGATGGATTTGCAAAAGGAATTGAGGATAAATCAAATATAGAAGATTTTATTGATCCAATTAATTTGTATGAGGCGTGCAAACTCATGTTAGAGGC
>DAOVDY010000265.1 GCA_030669265.1 Desulfobacteraceae bacterium
ATACCGAAAACCAGTAATACAACCAGAAAAATTTGTGTACATCTCTTCATGATTATCCTCCTTTTTTAAAGTATGTCCTTATAGAGAGATTGTGTTTTGCCTTCACGCCTGCCAAACAAAAAAGGCCAAGAAAGCCCACCCTTCTGGGTAGTAGAGCCTTCCTGGCCTTTGATATTGTTGATAAAAATGTAGTTGAAGCCTATTATTTGCCCTTCATGAGCAATTGAAAAATAAGCTTAGGGAAATGCAGTGTTTTTGTCAAGTCTTTTTTTCACATAACTCAGCAGTCTTCCTTAACGTGCACTGAAAATGCTTGACAAGAAAAAAGTGGCATTTTAGGATTTAAAAACCAAGGCACGAAACATTAGAAAATTTAACTCAAATTTATCTTCAAATTTATTGGAACCTAAGCCACGAAGGCCATTTTTCTCCGGAGAGACAGCATCCTTACGTGGCTCTTTGTTTTTTGACGATAAGACCAACTAAAGGAATTACAGGAGTTCTGTTGAAAAGTAAAATGGTCTCCCACTCACAGAAAGGCGGCATCTTATGATTATAAAACCTTTTTTGAGGGAAGCGTTTATCCCTCTGCCAGTAACCTTCATCTCTACGATCAGCAAAAAAGGGGTTCGTAACATTGCTCCATGGTCATGTGTTATGCCCGTACTGCGTCCCCTGGATCTAATCTGCGCCGCATCAGCTAAGAAAAGGGACACTCTTGACAATATCCGGGAGACGGGACAGTTTGTTCTGAACCTGCCCGGGACACACTTAGCAGATAAAGTAATACCCACAGCAAGAAAAAACAGTCCTGAAGTGGATGAATTTGAAGTGGCAGGGCTTGACGAAAAGCCATCTAATACAATACAGGCTCCCGGCATTGCAGAATGTTATGCCTGGATGGAGTGCAAACTCTACAGGGAATATGAAGAGGAAAAGTATGTCTTAATTGTGGGAAAGGTTTTAAGACTCGAGGTTTCCGACGATGTCCTGAGGCCTGATGGTTCACTTGATGTTGAGAAGGCAAAGCCTCTCATGATGACGGGCAGCAAGAAGGGGATGAACTTCTGTACGGTAACCGATCTCGGAAAACATGAGCCTTTCTCCGCCATGTTCCCTGGTGATAAGGACCCGTTCGCTACAAGATACGATAGCTGATAAGGGCCGTCTTGCTTATCTTATCCGTCTCTTCTCCTGTCTATGGCTGGACTCATCTGGCAGATACCCCAACTGGTATAATGTAGAGTGTCCCCGATTCATTCTTCACGACAGCCTTAACACCATAGACGGACTTTATATTCTCTGTGGTCAATACCAAAGGAGGGTTGCCGGCACTGTAAATCCTGCCTCCGTTCAGCATGACTACCCGGTCAGCGTATCTCGACGCGAGATTCAGGTCATGGATTGCCATTATCACAGAAATACCCTTCCCCGTTACTAGCTTTTTTATTATTTCCATTACCTCAAGTTGATGCCTTATGTCGAGATTGCTGGTAGGCTCATCGAGGAGAAGAATATCTGCTTCCTGAGCAAGCGCTCTTGCAATAAATACCTTTTGTTGCTCGCCTCCGCTAATCTCATCAAAGTTCATTAATGCAAAGTCTTCAATTTCCAATAATTTCAATGCCCCCAAAACCTTTTCAATATCATGTTCACTACTGCGCCAGCCCATATGGGGTCGTCGGCCCATGAGAACGGTATCGAAGACCGTGGTCGGAAAGACGCGGGAAGAGGCCTGTGGCACATATCCCATGCGCCTGGCGATCTCAATCCGACTCATTTTTTTTATCTCTCTTTCATCCAAAACTATGCTTCCCTTCTGGGGTTTTAGGATCGTGTCTATACATCTGATCAAAGTGGATTTGCCCGAACCATTTGGGCCCACAATGCCCAATACTTCTGATGGAGCAAGCTCCATACATATGTTTTTAAGAATCGGCGTGCTTGCATAGCTGAACACAACATCCTTTATCTTGAGCTTCAAAAGTGTTCCCTCCTTCTCCTCATAATCAGATAAAAGAACAAAGGAACCCCCATAAAGGCTGTCATTACCCCTATAGGAATAATTACCGGAGCCATAATCTGCATTGCCATAACGTCTGCTCCGACAAGCAATAGGGCGCCGGTAATCCCGGACCCAGGTATGGCAAATCTATGGTCTGCCCCGATAACTATACGAACTATGTGCGGAGCAACCAACCCTATGAACCCAATTGTCCCTGTAAAGCACACGATACTCGCTATTAAGATAGAGGCAACCACCATTATAAAGACTCTGGTATGTTCAACATTTACGCCGAGGCTTTCAGCCACCTCATCCCCGGCACCCATTACATTGAGATCCCATGATTTCCATAAAAGCAAAGGGATAGAACAGGCAGATACAATAGCTACAACAGACAATTTGCTCCAGGTAACTTTTCCCAAAGACCACCAACTCCATAAAATCTCTTAAATATATTGTCAGCTTCTTTTGCTATATCTAAGTCCTTGAATCTATCGGGATAGAAGAGTTTGGCCATATACAAAATCTCAGTAAACAGCCGGGGGTGATCCCA
>DAOVDY010000060.1 GCA_030669265.1 Desulfobacteraceae bacterium
GCATTGGGGTCAGCCAAGCCAATATCCTCAGAGGCAAATCGAATGAGCCGCCTGCCTATAAAAAGTGGATCTTCACCTGCTTCCAGCATTCTATATAGCCAGTAGATAGAGGCTTGGGGATCACTTCCCCTCATGCTTTTATGAAGGGCCGATATAAGATTGTAATGTTCCTCACCGTTTTTGTCATAGACGAGGGGTTTTTTATTCAAAGCGCGTGCAACAGTAGCCAGGTTTAATACCCTTTTATTATTCTTATCCGGGTTAAGAAAATAACTGGCAGACTCCAAGTTGTTAAGCGCATATCTCACATCTCCATGTGAGATACTTATGATATATTTTAAGGCATTTTCTTCAATGGTAGTATTTAGATCCCCAAGCCCCCTCTTTTTATCTTTAAGGGCTCTATTCAAAATGATGGCCATATCCTTAAATCCTAAAGGTTTCAAGGTCATAACCCTGGTTCTTGAAAGCAGTGGCGGTATAATTTCAAATGAGGGATTCTGGGTGGTAGCTCCAATGAGAATAATTAGGCCATTTTCGACATGAGGTAAAAAAGCATCCTGTTGTGCCTTATTAAAGCGATGAATTTCATCGACAAAGAGGATAGTCGGTTTTAGCTCATATCTATATGTCTTTTTTGCTGAATCAATTACTTCTCTTAACTCCTTCACCCCAGACATGACTGCAGAGAATGATTGAAAGGGACAATTACTGTATTGTGCTATCAACCTTGCAATAGTTGTTTTGCCTGAACCTGGTGGCCCCCAGAATATTACAGAAAACAGATTACCTGTCTCAAGAGAGCTTCTTAATGCCCTTGATGGACCGAGAATGTGTTCCTGCCCTAAGACCTCTTCAATCCTTTCCGGTCGCATCCGGGTTGCGAGGGGTATTGTTTTGAGATCCATTATTTTTTCCTGCCGGCATTATAATTGAACAAGATCGTTCACAAGATTTACTGTTTTATCTATGTAAAGGGGTGCGCTCAAAACGAGATCTACACCGGCGTCTTTTATCTTCTTAATGTCCAGTTTCCGATCCCATCCTTTAATAAGCATAATAGGTGTTCTTTGACTGATTTTCTTGATTCTTTTTGCTACACTCAAACTGCCTGTCCCAGGCAGGGGAGTATCAATTATAACCAGGTCAAATTTTCCCTTGCCCTTTTCAAATTTTCTTATCCCTTCAAAACCGACTGAACAGGTAACTACAGTATGTCCTTTATCCCTCAGTATCCTGGCCAATATATTCCTGATAACGTATTCATAAACGATAACAAGGATGGTGGTCTCTTTTGCTTTCCTTTTTGCTAACTCTTTCATGAATAAATTCTCACTATGCTCCACTTTACAAAAAATCAGAAAATTTTTTATCTAAAAAAACTTGAAGCTATTTTTTCTTTACCATATGATAACGTTAGGCTTCGTTAAAATGTATCTAATTTAATAAAATCCGTCAAACATATATGCCAAAGAAAGAAAAAAATAAATCCATACCAAAAGATCAGACCCCATTTGTTCACCTGCACGTTCACACTGAATTCAGCTTGCTCGATGGGGCCATACGAATAAATGAAATGTTAAAAAAGGCCGCCAGTCTTGGCATGGATTCGGTAGCAATTACTGATCATGGGAACATGTTTGGGGCGGTGGAGTTTTATTCGCAGGCCACTGAGGCCGGCATCAAGCCGATCATAGGCTGTGAGGCATATATAGCACCTGGGAGCAGGAAAGATAAATCACCGTCAAGAGACGGCCAGCCAAATGCATATCACTTGGTTCTTCTTGCCATGGATGAGATCGGTTATAGGAATCTGAGCAGGCTTGTCACCCTGGGTAATCTGGAGGGTTTTTATTACCATCCCAGGATCGATATGGAGCTATTAAAGAGATACAATGCAGGATTGATTGCCCTTTCAGCATGTCTGAAGGGGCATGTTCCCTATACTCTAAGGAACGGAAGGGTAGAAAATGCCAAAAAGTACGCACTTGAGCTGGCATCGATATTTGACCACGATCGATTCTATTTAGAGATAATGGCCAATAAAATGCCTGAACAGATTGTTGTTAATAAAGCATTAAAAGAGTTAGCGCAAGAGCTGTCTCTTCCTTTGCTTGCCACCAACGATTGTCATTATCTCAATAAGGAAAATGCTGAGGCACATGATATCCTTTTATGCATCCAAACAGGCAAGAGTGTTGATGATCCAGAAAGGTTAAAATTTTCTAATAATGAGTTTTATTTTAAATCGCAAGCAGAAATGGCTCTTGATTTAGATGGATTTCCCGAAGCATTAAGCAATACCCTGAACGTGGCTAAAAGGTGCAACTATGAGATGGAATTTGGCCACTATAAATACCCTGTTTTTCAGGTGTCAGGTAGTCTTGGCCTGGAAGAAAAATTCGCCAAAGAGGCAAGGGAGGGTCTGGAGAAGAGATTGGTTCGAAAAGAGGCCCTTGAAGGATCGATATCTGCTGAATTAAAAAATGAATATGAGAAAAGACTGGCCTATGAGCTAAAAACCATTAATGAAATGGGTTTTGCAGGTTATTTTTTGATAGTGGCAGATTTTATAGACTATGCAAGAAAATCAGACATTCCTGTTGGTCCGGGAAGGGGATCTGCTGCCGGTTCCCTTACAGCGTATGCACTTAAAATAACAGATATTGATCCAATCAAATATGGTCTCCTGTTTGAGCGTTTTCTAAACCCTGGTCGAATAAGTATGCCTGATATTGATATCGATTTTTGCATTAAGAACAGGGATAGGGTCATTGATTATGTCAGTAACAAGTATGGAAGAGAAAATGTCTCTCAGATAATAACCTTTGGCAAAATGAAGGCCCGGGCTGTGATAAGAGATGTCGGCCGATCTCTCAATATATCGTATGCAGAGGCTGATAGAATTGCCAAACTTATTCCAGAAGGAATTAATATTACATTAGATGAGGCAGTAGATGCTGAGCCACAGCTTAAGGCCATGGAAGAGGGAACCGATGATGAAAGAAGACTTTTGAGGATTAGTAGATCCTTAGAAGGTTTAACCAGACATGCCTCCACCCATGCCTCTGGTATAGTGATATCTGATAGGCCTTTAGTTGAATACCTACCCCTGTTTAAAGGACCAAATGGGGAGATTATGACCCAATACACCATGGATCAGGTAGCACAGCTTGGGCTCATCAAATTTGATTTTTTAGGACTTAAGACCTTGACTGTTATCCAGGATACATTAAACCTCATAGAAAAGACGGCAGGCAAGGTTGTTACCTTAGATGAAATAAACATGGGGGATAATGAAACCTTTCAGTTAATCAGTGGGGGGAAAACTACCGGTGTATTTCAACTGGAAAGTACTGGCATGAAAGAACTCCTAAGGAATCTCAAACCTGGTGTTTTTGAAGACATAGTTGCATCAGTTGCCCTTTATCGTCCGGGTCCTCTGGGCAGCAACATGGTTGATGATTTTATTAAAAGAAAACATGGAGAAATTAAAAAGACGTATCTTTTGCCTCAATTGGAAGAGATTCTGAATGAGACATACGGGGTTATTGTGTATCAAGAACAGGTTATGCGAATTGCCCAGGTACTCGCCAACTATAGCCTTGCAGAGGCAGACTTATTGCGCAAGGTTATAAGTAAAAAAAAGGCTGATGAGATGGCGCAGCAAAAAGAACGTTTTTTAGCAGGGACAGGCCAGAATGGATTAAATAGTAATAAGGCAGGGCATGTGTTTGATTTGATAGAAAAATTTGGAGGTTATGGTTTTAATAAATCCCATTCAGTAGCCTATGCTATGATAGCGTATTTTACGGCCTATCTAAAAGCCCATTATCCAGTGCAGTTCATGGCTGCTCTGCTTACAGAGGATATGGGAAGCCAAGATAAGACTATTAAAAATATCGCTGAGTGCAAGGAAATGGATATACCCATACTTCCTCCTGATATAAATGAGAGTCAAGTAGACTTTGCTGTTGTTGGAGAGAGTATTCGCTTTGGTCTGGCTGCAGTAAAAAATGTTGGGTTTAAGGCCGTAGAAGCCATTGTTCATGAGAGAGAAAGAAAAGGGCCTTTTGTGTCGCTGAGAGATTTTTGTAAGAGGGTAGACAAATCAAAGGTGAATAAGAGGGTATTAGAAGGCTTGATTCAGTGTGGTGCCTTTGATTTTACAGGTGTGTTTAGATCAAGACTCTTTGCATCCCTGAATGATGCCATTGCTTTTGGCGGGATTAGTGAAGATCCGAATCAACTGAATATGTTTGACCTCTTTCTATCTAAGGAAGAAGAAGATAAATCATTTGAACTTATAGATATTGACGAATGGACGGATGATGAAAAATTACGGAAAGAAAAGGAGTCTCTTGGATTTTATATCACTGGCCATCCATTAGATAGATTTGTAGATGTGATAAAACAGTTTACAACCACAACAACACAAGATCTTGCTGCAGTTAAAGACAAATCTATTGTTAAGTTAGCCGGTCTCATTAATACAATGCGAATAAAGAGGACAAGAAAAGGGGAAAAGATGGCGATCATTAATGTGGAAGACAAAAAGGGCTTCACTGAGGTAGTAGTGTTTCCAGATGTGTTCGCTCGATGTGTCACTCTGTTGAATGATGACAGACCTCTTTTAATAACGGGAGATGCCGAAGTGAGCGACAACACAGTAAAGATTAGGGCCCAAGATATAGTTGCCCTGGAAACAGTACAGCAAAAAACCATTAATTCAATAGTAATACCAGTTTCACAGGAAGGAGTTGATCGTTCTAGCCTCATGAAGTTAAAAGACCTTATCTTTAGATATCCAGGAGAATGTCAGCTTAAGTTTAGGGTCAATCTCGATGGAAACAACAAGACAACTGTTGCTACCCATAATCGGTATAGCATTATGCCTGAAGAGAATCTGATTAAAGAGATCGAGTCTCTGGTAGGAGCTAAAGTGATATGTGAAGTGTAAACTGGGCCAGTAACCAACAGACACAACATAAAACGAAAAAAGGGATTTCGCTATGGAACGAAAGATACAAAGCCTGGCAAGTTTGGGAACAAAGAGTTTCACTGCATATTTGGATGAGGTGAGCCTGAGAAATGGAAAGATAAGTAAGCGCATTCGGATTGATCATCCACAGGCTGCAGCGATTGTTCCTTTTGTTTCAGATAAAGAGATTATAATGGTAAAGCAGTACAGGTACGCTTTAGAAAGGGAGACGCTTGAGATTCCTGCAGGCAAGATTGATAAAGGTGAAAGTCCTGAGGAATGTATCAAAAGAGAACTGATAGAAGAGACAGGATTTGAGACGAAATTTATCAAATGGCTTTATACCTATGCCCCTGCTATTGGATACTCTAATGAGCTTATCCACCTCTATATGGGCAGAGATCTAGAGAAGGTAGAGACAAAGATTGATGAAGATGAAATATCATCCCTTGAGATCTTGACCCTTGATGAGGTGATAGGGATGATCAGGAACCATAAGATCATTGATAGCAAAACTATAATAGCACTGGCATTTGCTGGAGGGATGGAGTGTTGGAGCGCTGGATTATTGGGAAATAAAAGCAGTAAACCGAAGACAAATCTATTCCTCTAAATCCGGTACTCCAGTACTCCATTAC
>DAOVDY010000019.1 GCA_030669265.1 Desulfobacteraceae bacterium
ATGCAAAAGATCTCATAGAAAACGGCCACATAGTCTTAAGGTGTTATTTTGATATACCAGAAACTTACAGGAGAATAATTGATCCCTTAATTGTAGAGACCTCAGAGGGAATGGCGAAGTTTCAGAAGAGGAAACTACAGAGTAATAGCGAGATATTTCAGCTAACAGACATTAGGGAATTAGAAGAATACTGTTATTATGTAGCGGGTATTGTAGGTGTGATGCTAACAAAAATTTTTTGCCAGAGGGAGAGCATAAAAAAGAAAAGATCCGAACTGAAAAATTTTCAAATTCATTTTGGCATTGCCTTGCAATTGATAAATATCATCAAGGATTATAAGAAAGATATATTAAGAGGTTGGTGCTATATTCCAAAAAGTATAACAGAGGAATATCAAATTGAGATTAATAAGATTGAAACCTTATCTAACAAGCAGAGACAGGGAATAATAAAGGGGATGATTCCCCTTATAGTAACATATCTGGACTCAACTTTAAGATATATAAAATTGCTACCTTTGGAAGAGAGACCTATACGGATGTTTTGTATCATACCATTTGTCTTGGGTTATAGAACATTATCTAAGATAGTACAGATGGAAGGAAACAAAATATCAAGACACGAGGTGACAGATATAATACATAAATCCGGCACCTATGCTCAATCAAATAGTTTGCTAGAGGAAGACTATCTAAAGATTAGAGAAAAATATTTATCTTAATTAGAGTAGTCCATATCAAGCTGGAAGAATTCTCCGGGTTTTCCAGAATCTGGTTTTGGGGAATACCTAGTAGGCTCTGTACCTTTCTTAAATGCCTGAAAGCAGGTCTTTTGTGAGGAGAGACTAGCTAATAGACCGGTTTTGGCATCTATTTTTGTAATAACTACGCCTTCAGGATATTGAAATGGGATTATGGGTTCTTCTTTGAGAACCTCTCTCATAAAGTAAAGCCAGATAGGGCAGGCAGCCCTTGAGCCTGTTTCCCCTTTACCCATTTGTCTGTTATCATCATAGCCTACCCAGACGCCAGTAACCAAGGTGGGGTTAAAACCTATAAACCATGCATCCCTTAGGTCATTGGTGGTGCCGGTTTTGCCTGCTACTGGTCTTGACAGTGCTTTAGCCCTCCAACCTGTTCCCTCTGTGACCACTGCCTTTAAAAGATCAGTAATTACATATGCCGTTTCTTGAGGGATTGACTCAGAAAAAGAGGGCTGGTTTTCTTCGAGAACCTTTCCATTTCTATCAATTATTTTGGTAACATAAATAGGTTTTACCAGCATACCTCCATTGGCAAAGACTGAGTATGCCTTCGTTAATTTAACAAGGGATAATCCTGATGAACCAAGGGCTAATGATAGATCAGCACTAAGAGGAGAATCGATTCCCATTTGCCTTGCATAATCGATTGCGTGCTTAACACCGATTTTTTTTAGGATCTTTATCGTCATTATATTTCGTGATTTTATCAGACCAGTCCTAAATGGGGTAGGCCCATAAAATTTTTCTTTGTAATTTTTCGGCTTCCATAGCTTTTCCTCCTCACCAATGGGAGATATAAAAGGCGCATCGATAATTATTGAAGAAGGAGTTAATCCATTGTCAAGGGCTGCAGCATATATGATTGGTTTGAATGCAGAACCAGGTTGCCGTCTTGCCTGAGTTGCCCGGTTAAACTGACTTTTAGAGAAATCTAATCCTCCAACCATTGCCTTCACATAACCTGTTTTGGCTTCCAAGCAGAGCAAGGCTGCCTGGGCCTCAGGTGTTTGTTCTAATGATAGGATTAGTTCAGGAAAATCCTTTGATTTTTTAATGATTTTCACTGTAATGATATCCCCTGGAGTTAAAACATCGGCTGGATCTTGCAATTTGCTCTCAAAATATGCCTTTTCTGGGTCAACCATCCTTGCCCATTTCATATTTGATAATGGGAGTATTCCTTTTTTATCTTCGATCTGAACGAGGGTTTCTTTATTTATGCTGTCTACTTTTATAACAGTGCCTTGAGTAATTGTTCCTATTTCCAAGGGGCTTTTACTTAATCTTTCGGACTTTGGCTCATTAAGCGTCTCTTCTCCAGAAAAAATGAATCTTCTTGTTGGACTCCTAAATCCCTCTCTCTTATCAAGTTCGTATAGTCCTTTTTTTATTGCTTTTTTTGCCGCTTCCTGCATTTTTAGATTAACAGTGGTATAGACCTTTAATCCCCCTTTATAGAGGAGATGGCGACCATATTTTCTCTCAATCCTTTGGCGGATATGTTCTAAGAAGTAAGGGGCCTTTTTAGAATACTGTTCTTTCTCTGCCTTAATTGTTAATTTTGTCTTTAATGCCTCTTTAAATTGTTTATCATTTAGAAATCCCTCGTCCTTCATTCTTTCTAAAACGTATTTTTGCCTTAGCTTGGCCCTGTTAAAATGTTTGATAGGATCATCTCTGCTCGGGGCTTGAGCAAGACCGGCCAAAAGAGCTGATTCTGCGGTATTCAATTCCCGTATGTCTTTACCAAAGTAAACCTCGCTGGCTGCCTCAATACCATATAGTCCATGACCCATGTATATTTGATTCAGGTAGAGGTAAAGAATTTTATTCTTAGAGAATTCCTTTTCAATTTGAAGGGAAAGCAGTGCTTCCCTCATCTTTCTTTTGTAAGTTCTCGCGGGATTTTTGAGAAGAAGTGATTTGGTGACTTGCTGTGTAATAGTGCTTCCTCCTTGCTCGATCCTGCGTGCTTTAATATTTTTAAAAAGCGCCCTCACAATACCTAAAAAATCGATACCCTTGTGCTGAAAAAATCGTGCGTCTTCTACAGCAATAAAGGCATTAATGGTATGTGTGGGAATTTTGTCTAAAGGAACTAAGACCCTCTTTTCATCTGAGAATTTACCTATGATCTGACCATCGTCAGCAAATACTTTTGTTATAATCGGAGGATTATAATTTTTAAGAGAACCTATATATGGAAGGTTACTCGACCAGAGATACCATAAGGCAATACCTGTTGATGCGATTAAAAGAGTGAAAAAAAGGATTAAAAAGAGGCCTATTTTGATACATTTTTTCATACAACCAACTTCCTATCGAGAGATCTATATTGTATTGCCTCGGCTATATGAATCTGTTCAATGTTTTGAGATCCTGCAAGATCTGCGATAGTTCTGGAAATTTTAAGAATGCGTGAAAGGGCCCGCGCACTTAACCCAAATTTCTCCATAGCCATTTCCAATAATGAATTGGATTTCTCGTCAATTTGACAGAATTTTCTTATCTGTCTGCTGTTCATCATGGCATTGGTATGAATCTTTGACTTATGAAACCTATTTTCTTGGATTTTTCTTGCCTTTATTGCTCTCCTGCTGATATCAAAAGAGGATTGACCCTGGCTGGTCCCTGTGAGATCTTTGAAAGGCACTGATGGTACATCTATATGTATATCGATGCGATCCATAAGAGGCCCGGATATTCGTGCCCTGTATCTTTGTATTTCTCTATAAGAGCATGTACATTCCCGCTTCGGGTCGCCAAAGAATCCACACGGGCATGGATTCATAGCACCGACCAGAATGAAGTTAGCCGGATATGTTACTGTAGAACTTGCCCTGGATATGGTAACGAGGCCATTTTCCATTGGTTGCCTAAGAACCTCGAGAACATTTTTTTTAAACTCGGGCATTTCATCTAAAAAAAGAACCCCGTTATGAGATAGGCTAACCTCTCCAGGCTTTGGTATCTGACCACCACCTATCAAGCCAGCATCAGAAATGGTGTGGTGCGGAGCCCTGAAAGGTCTAATTGTTATCAAACCCTTCCCTTTCGGCATGAGGCCCATAACAGAGTAAACCTTTGATGTTTCCAGGGATTCAACAAAGGTAAGGTTTGGCAATATTGTGGAAAGTCTTTGTGCAAGCATAGTCTTTCCTGCACCTGGTGGACCGATCATCAAGAGATTATGGCCACCTGCAGCAGCAATTTCCAAGGCCCTTTTAACATTTTCCTGCCCACGTACATCACTGAAGTCGATATCATAGTTTTGTTGAGTACCCATGGAATCAGTATCTATTTGGATTGGTACTAAACATTCTATGCCATTTAGTGATTGGACTAACTCAGAAAGTGCATTGACAGGATACACATTTATTTCCCCAACTACGCCTGCTTCCATGGCATTCTCTGAAGGAAGATAGATTCCTTTTAGACCGACTTCCTTGGCCATTATGGCCATAGAGAGAGCACCTTTAATAGGCCTTATGCTACCATCTAAGGATAACTCACCAATAATAAGGTGATTTGTCAAAGCTGAATGGGGAATAAGTCCGGTTGCTGTCAGTATTCCTATAGCTATAGGAAGATCGAAGCCACTCCCTTCTTTTTTTATATCAGCGGGTGCAAGGTTAACAGTAATCCTATCAGCAGGGAAATGATAGCCAGAATTTTTAAGAGCGGCCTTGACCCGATCTTTACTTTCCCTAACTGCCCCTTCTGCTAAACCTACGGTGGAAAAAGTTGGCAGGCCTCTCGATATATCCACCTCGACTTCCACAATATAGGCGTCAATTCCTATAACAGAGCTGCTAAAAACAGAGGCAAGCATAATTTTTTCTCGTTAGTGAAGTTATGATATCTGCTTAAAAGTTTAAGGAAGGGCATAAGCAAAAAAGATACCCATGTCCAAAGAACAAGCAAAATTAAATCCACAAGATTTTGACCAATTACAATTTATAATAATATAGTTTATTAAAGAATTAATATATTATTATTTGAGAAATAATATTCAATGATTATCTTTAATAAAGCTATACCTTTTCATTGTAAATATAAAAAGTGAATATAAAAAATATCTTTACTTTTAAAAAAATGCAAGATACAAAGAAAAGTTAATTTTTTTAAGGAGTTTCGAGAATGGCTCGAATTACAATAGAGGATTGTTTAAAGACTGGATATAATAAATATATGTTAGTACATTTAGCAGCGAAGAGGGTTATCCAATTTAGGAAGGGAAAAGAACCTCTTCTTACCACTACAAACACAGAAATAGTAACAGCCTTGAGAGAGATAGCTGCTGGAAAGATTAGGATGAGGGAAAGCAGTAATCTTATAGAAGACAATTTAGTAAAAAAAGATTTAATTGGAGATAATTTAGGCGAAGAATCTGAAATCTCTGATAAGGGAGACGATGGAGAGGTTTCTCAGGGTGAGGACTCTTCAGATAATACGGAATAACCATGCCGGTAACCAGAGATTATTATGAAATCCTTGGCGTTTCCAGGGATGTAGATGAGGATACGATAAAGAAGTCCTACCGACAACTTGCCCTTAAATATCACCCTGATAGAAACCCTGGGGATAAAGAGGCCGAAGAGAGTTTTAAAGAAGCCGCAGAGGCCTATGAGGTATTAAGGGATAGGGAAAAGAGGAAAATCTATGATCTTTATGGTCATGATGGTTTGAGGGGAACAGGCTTTACAGGCTTTGGCGGTTTTGAAGATATTTTTTCCACTTTTGGAGATATATTTGAGGATTTCTTTGGTTTTGGGGGGAGGCGCTCGAGGAAAACGAGAGTAACAAGAGGTAATGACCTGAGATACAATTTAGAATTGACTCTTGAAGAGGCCTATAAAGGAAAGGAAGAGGAAATCGTTTTCGATAAATGGGAGTCTTGTGATATATGTAGAGGTACTGGGGTCACGCCAGGAAGTGAGCTCGAGACTTGCCCTGACTGCCATGGTGAAGGTGAGATTTCCCGTTCTCATGGTTTCTTTCAAATAAGAACAACCTGTTCAACATGCAATGGTAAAGGCCAGATTATAGTTGACCCATGCCGTAAATGTAAAGGTAAAGGAAAAATAAAGGTTGAAAAGAAGGTCCTGGTAAAGATACCTCCAGGTGTCGATACTGGTATACAATTAAGGATTAAGGGAGAAGGAGAGGCAGGAGAAAATGGAGGGCCACCAGGAGATCTCTTTGTAGTAGTCTATGTTAAGGATCATGAATTTTTTATGAGGGATGGGGATGATCTTAAATGTCAGGTTACGATATCTTTTCTCCAGGCAGCCTTAGGGGCTGAGATATCTATACCTGTCCTGAATAATAATAAAAAGACAAGTATTACTATTCCAGAAGGAATTCAACCAGGAGAGATCATCAGACTTAAAGGCTGGGGCATGACAAGCCTAAGAAGAAGAAGGGGAGATGGTGATCTCTTTGTTCAGGTGATAGTTAATATCCCTGCTAAGCTGAGCAAGAGACAGCGAGAATTATTGATGGAGTTTAGTGCGCTCGATGAGAAAAAGAATAAAGCGAAGGATAAAAATTTCTGGGGCAAAATAAAGGGGATATAGTACTAAAAAATTTTAAATTGTGATTTTAGCGATTGAGGGTTTAGACGATGGATCAAAAACAGGTTGAATATTTTAGGGTGTTGCTCCAGAGCCAGCTTGATGAGCTAATTGAAGAAGCCTATAAGACAGTCAATGGAATGACTAATTTTAAGGATAATTTTCCTGACCCTACTGACAGGGCTTCATTGGAGACAGACAGGAACTTTCTTTTAAGGATTAGGGATAGAGAAAGAAAGTTGATTGAAAAGATTAAAGAGGCCCTCGAAAGAATAGATAATGGTACCTTTGGGATGTGCGAGATATGCGGGAAAGAGATAGGAGAAGAGAGATTGAAGGCAAGGCCTGTTACTACGAGATGTATTGACTGTAAAAAGAAGCAGGAAGCCAGAGAAAAGGCCAAGGGTCTATGAAGAAATCAGGTTGATATGAAAATAGCTTACCTCGATTGCTTTTCTGGTGTAAGCGGGGATATGCTTGTTGGATCTTTACTCGATGCCGGCTTGCCCTTTGAGGAACTTGAAAGGATCATTTCTGGACTTAATTTAAACGGTTACAAGATATCGGCAAAAAAGGAGGGAAGAAATAATATATTTGGGACACGGTTCTATGTTTCTCTTAAAGAAAAGGATCAAAAAGCTCGATATTTAAAAGATATAAAAGAAATAATTAAAAGCGGTGATATTCCTTTAGCAGTTGTCGAAAAATGCATTTCGGTTTTTGAAAAGTTAGCAAAGACTGAAGGCGAGATACACCATGTATCGCCAGATCAGGTACATTTCCACGAGCTTGGTGCAGTTGACTCTATTATTGATATTGTGGCATCAGTTGTAGGGATTTATCTTTTGGGTATTGAGAAACTTTTTGTCTCAAGAATGCCTGTTGGAAAGGGAATTATTACAAGCGCCCATGGAAAGATCCCGCTGCCTTCGCCTGCAACAATTGCGCTTTTGAAGGGCGCTCCTATCTACGATAGCGGTCAGGAAGTTGAAATGGTTACCCCTACAGGGGCTGCTTTAATTACCTCACTTTGTTCTTCTTTTGGTCCTATGCCCTCAATGATTGTAGACAGAGTAGGTTACGGGGCAGGGAGTAGAACATTGGCT
Organism: Desulfobacteraceae bacterium; assembly: GCA_030669265.1. Taxonomy (GTDB): domain Bacteria; phylum Desulfobacterota; class DSM-4660; order Desulfatiglandales; family B25-G16; genus B33-G16. The sequence continues at coordinate 7,447 of DAOVDY010000019.1, forward strand.
GATAGGCCTAACTTTTTACGTATTCTGATTGGAAACGATATCGATAAACAGAGATCAGAGACGGTGGTAGTATTAGAGTCAAATTTAGATGATATGAGTCCCGAATTGTTGGGTTATTTGATGGACAGACTTTTTGATGCCGGTGCAAAGGATGTTGCCTTCTCCCATATCCAGATGAAAAAGAATAGACCTGGTATCCAGCTCCAGGTGATAGGCCAGCCTGAAGATAAGGATAGGCTTAGCAATATTATTTTCAGGGAATCAACTACGTTAGGGATTCGATTTCACTATAATCAGAGGTCTGTTTTAACACGAGGAGAGTTGATGGTCGAATCTCCATGGGGGAAAATGAGGGTCAAAAAGGTTATCAATCAGGGTGGAGAAACAGCGCTTTTGCCTGAATATGAGGAATGCAGCAGAATAGCAAAAACTAACAATCTTGCCTTACGAGATGTTTATGCTTGGGTGGCAGCCCTTTCAAGTGATCATTTAAAATAACCCTTTGGCACCACTACAATTCCTCTGGGCGTTACTGTAAAGCGGTTCCTGTCTTTTTTCGGATTATACCCGATTTTTGTGTTGGATGGAATCACATTATGTTTATCAATGATGGCCTTCTTGATCTTACAATTGCGTTCCACTACTACATCATCCATGATTACTGATTCCTCAACGTTTGCCCAACTCTGAATAAACACATAACAGGAAATCACTGAATTCCTGACAATTCCACTTATTATAGAACCTGAGGCAACAATAGAGTCCAGGGCCTTACCTACTCGAAAGCCTTCAGGCCTTTCATTGCTAAAGACGAATTTTGCAGGTGGAGCTGGTATCTGATAGGTGTTGATAGGCCAGTTTTGGCCATAGAGATTAAAAGAAGGATCCAATCCAGTTAGATCCATGTTGGCGTTCCAATATTCATCCAATGTGCCAACATCCCTCCAGTAGGAAGAATCACGGGTTTTAGGTTCTAATATAAGC
>DAOVDY010000187.1 GCA_030669265.1 Desulfobacteraceae bacterium
GAAAAATACGCCAAAGAAAACAGCAAGGACATCAGGCGCTTATCCACCCCAGCCATCGACATGCTCATGCAATACCACTGGCCCGGTAATGTCAGAGAACTTGAAAACTGCATAGAGCGCGCTGTTCTCCTCTGTGAAGAGAACGTGATTCACAGTTATCACTTGCCCCCTTCCCTTCAAACTGGCGAGGAGTCAGATACCGTACCTGCCCTATCTCTAGAAGACGCTGTTGCCACCTTGGAAAAGGAAATGGTCATCGACGCCTTGAAAAACACCCACGGCAACATGGCCAGGGCAGCGCACATGCTGCACATAACGGAGCGGAAGTTCACCTATAAGGCAAAAGCATACGGGATTGATTATCGCAGATACCGGTAGAGGAGACCTCCATTACGCCCTCGCCCTTTTCGCACTTTCCTCTGCTGTATTCACGTGATCAGGTTTCTCGCCTCCGTGAACTGGTAACCCATGGATCTGACGCTAATGTAGTTTAGGTTCATTGTTACTACATTTCTGTAGTTTGTATATCTATTTCCTACATTTCTGTTATTCATTGCATACCTGCCTCCCTAATTCCTCATGTGTATCTCGTTGAATTTATTCACTTTCTTATCTAGCCGTCATGGCACACCTTTTGCCATTAGAGGTTACACCCGAGCTTTTGTGATCCTGCAAGGCTGATTTGATTATTAATCTTTCATCAACAGGAGGGTAAAAGATGACCCGAAAAATTCTAATATTAGCCTTTATGGTCCTTTTGGTTGCAGGACATAAGGTGCCTCTTGCCATCTCTGAAGACAGTGCAGAGAAACAGGCGCAGTCACAGGTGACAGAAGCACAGGAATTGGTGCAGCCAGAACCAGGGACACAAGCCCCTACGGTAAAGGGTAACGCTGAGGCGATTATTATCAAAGGAGTTGCGCTGGATACAGTCTGGACCTTACTTGCTGCTATACTGGTTATGTTTATGCAGCCTGGTTTTGCCATGCTTGAGGCAGGTTTTACCAGAGCCAAGAATGCAGTAAACATATTGATGAAAAATCTCATGGATTTCTGCTTCGCCAGTATATTCTACTGGTTTATCGGATTTGGCATTATGTTTGGTGCAGGAAATCTTCTTTTTGGGACATCTGGTTTCCTTCTGAACGATACCGGAGCCACATTTGATTCATTATCCTGGACTGCAGTGCCTCTGGAATGCAAATATTTCTTCCAATTGGTCTTCTGTGCAACGGCCGCTACCATAGTAGCGGGGGCAATGGCTGAGAGGACCAGGTTTGTCGCCTACATTCTTTACAGTATCGTAATTTCAGCCATCATTTACCCCGTAGTAGGTCACTGGATATGGGGTGGTGGCTGGCTGGCAGAGATCGGGATGTGGGATTTTGCTGGATCTACTGTGGTCCACTCAACAGGGGGCTGGCTTGCCCTTACCGGGGCGGTAATGCTTGGTCCAAGAATCGGCAAATATAGGTCTGATGGTTCACCAAAATCTATCCCCGGCCATAGCATACCGTTGGCTGCTCTCGGGGTGTTTATCCTCTGGTTTGGCTGGTTTGGGTTTAACCCTGGAAGCACCATGGGGGCAGTCCCTGACATAGCCCATATTGCTACTACTACGAACCTATCGGCAGCAGCCGGGGCAATAGCGGCCATGCTCACTGCCTGGTGGATGTTCAAAAAGCCGGATGCTACCATGGCCATCAATGGCGTGATTGCAGGGCTGGTGGCTATTACAGCGCCCTGCGCCTTTGTCTCCGCAGGAAGTGCCATATGGATCGGACTGATTGCTGGTGTTCTGGTGGTTCTCTCAGTGGTCTTCTTTGACAGGACAATGCACATAGATGATCCGGTTGGTGCCATCTCAGCCCATGCAGTCTGTGGTGCCTGGGGCACATTTTCACTGGGGCTATTTGCCCAGGATAAATTCTCCCCGGGAACAACTGGCGATGGTCTCTTGTTTGGTGGCGGCTGGAAACTGCTTGGCGCGCAATCCCTTGGAATAATCTCCGTATTTGTCTGGTGTATGATCACAGGGTTCCTTCTTTTCTATGTTATCAAACACCTTGTTGGCTTGAGGGTAAGCAGAGATGAGGAGCTAAGGGGACTGGATATTGATGAGCACGGGATGGAGGCCTACTCTGGCTTCCAGATATTCACTACCAAATAGAAAAAGAAACAGGAGGAATAAAAATGAAACTTATTGTAGCCATAATTCAACCTCACAAACTTACAGATGTTAAGCAGGTCCTGTTTGATAATGAGGTATATTTGATGACAGTGAGCACTGTCCTTGGAAGTGGCCGCCAAATGGGATACACCGAAACCTATCGCGGAGTGCCCGAGGAAGTGAACCTTCTTAATAAAATCAGGCCGGAGATTGCGGTCAACGAGGACTTTGTTGAGCCCACAATTGAGGCTATAATTAAAGGGGCAAAAACTGGAAACATAGGTGATGGAAAGATATTTGTTCTGGATCTACCGCAATGTATTAGGATCAGGACAATGGAGAGGGGAAAAAAGGCCATTGGATAAATATAAACTTTACCAAGAGGAGGTATTATCATGTTAGGGTTTTGGATAGGAATAATTATAATAGCATGTTTAGTAATCCTTGCCTTTATTAAGGCAAACCTGAGGATCTGCCATCCAAATGAGATTCTCGTATTTTCTGGTAGAAAGAAAAGGTTAAAAGATGGAACAACGGTGGGATACAGGATTATCAAAGGGGGGCGAGGCCTCAAAGTTCCCATTATCGAGTCCGTAACCCAGCTGCCATTGACTACCATACCCATCGATCTTGAGCTTATGGGCGCCCTTAGCAAAGGGATTATTCCCATAAACATTGAAGCAATGGCAAATGTTAAGATAGCGGGCAGTGAAGAGCAAGGGCTTCCCAATGCCCTTGAGAGATTCTTAGGGAAAAACATAAATGACATATCTCAGGTTGCAAAGGAAAACATCGAAGGAAGTTTACGGGGGATCTTGGCCACATTAACCCCGGAGGAAGCCAATAGCAATAGGCTTGAGTTTGCCGAAAAGGTAACCCAGCAAGCAAGAATTGATCTTAAAAGGCTTGGTTTAGTCCTGGATACATTTAAGATTAAAAATATTTCTGACACTGAAGGATATCTGGATGCAATTGGAAGGAGGAAAAATGCCGAAGTCAGAAGAGATGCCAGGATAACTGAGGCCAATGCAGAGGCTGAGGCAAGGCTTGTTGCTGCGGAGGCAAAGAAAAAAGGAAATGTTGCCGAGGCTCAAGCAGATGTGACGATTGTGGAAGCAGAAAACAAGCTAAGGGTTAAAAAGGCAGATTTGGCTGCTGGGGCAAACATGGCTGAGGCTAAGGCAAAAGTTGCAAGTGATATTGCCAGGACGGAAGAAGAACAGAAGCTTGAAAAACAAAGGGTTGAAAGAAATAAAAGCAAATATGAG
>DAOVDY010000163.1 GCA_030669265.1 Desulfobacteraceae bacterium
CCATTTGTCTTGGATTTTTCTCTGATAGCAATGGCTAACCTCCTTAAAGGTTGCCATTAAAAATCCTGTTTCGTCTATTTTATCGTCAGGCACACACCAGGCAACCATGGCATTTGCTTTAAATCCAACCTGCTGATGATAGAGGGTCGCCCCCAATCGTCTGAGAATGCCTTGCTCTTTTAATAATTTGATTCTATCAAGTAATTCTTCTTCGCTTATTCCAATCCTTTCTGCTAAAACAGCAAAAGGCCTCGCTGTTAAAGGAAGGTCTCCCTGAAGATAATGAATAATTTTTTTGTCAAGATCATCAAGCATGTAAATCCTATAAGCTCCCGCTTACCTCTCAAGGCTCAGCGTGCGGGCAATAAACCCAAGAAACCCAACAAACATTAATATGTCAAGCGAAAAAGCAGTAATTAAACTTGAAAAGTCATTTAAAGTTATATATCGTGCTAATCTAAATAAAAATTATCGCATGTTTATAAAATAAGAAGCTTCTATGTACCACTCTCAAGATACTAAAATAAGGCTTAAGGCCTTGAATAAAATCGGGATCGCTTTATCAAGTGAAATACATTTAGGCCGTTTGTTGGAATTGATTGTAAAGGAGGCCCGCAATTTCACCAATGCTGATGCAGGCAGCCTCTACCTTGTTGATTATGATAAAAATTGTCTTAATTTTGAGGTTGCTCAGAACGATACCCTGAAAAAAAGAGCCGATCTAAAATCAGAAACATTTAAACCATATTCTCTTACTCTCACCAAAAATAGCATAGCCGGATATATAGCCATAACTGGTGAAAACCTTAATATCCCTGATGTTTATAATCTGTCTCCAGAGGCTGGTTTTGAGTTTAATCGAAACTTTGATAAAAGAAATAAATACAGAACCAAATCAATGCTTTTAGTAGCAATGAAAGACACGGAGGGTAAAATAATCGGTGTTCTTCAACTTATAAACTCTACTAATAGCCAAGGAAAAGTTGTTTCCTTCGACACCAAAATAGAAACCCTTGTTTCGTCCTTGGCTTCACAGGCAGCCGTGGCAATAAAAAATGCACAGCTTCTAAAAGAGATAAAGGATGTTTTTGAGGCCCTTATTCGGTATTCAGTATCAGCTATAGATGCCAGAAGCCCTTTCACGGCTGGTCATTCCAGGCGAGTGGCAGAGTATACTATGGCCTTAGCCCAGGCCATAAACGACACACATGAGGGACCTTACGCCGATATCTCCTTCAGCCCTGCTCAACTTGAAGAGCTCAATTACGCTGCCTGGATTCACGATATAGGTAAAATTGGGGTCAGGGAATGGGTGCTTGACAAAAGAACCCACTTGTCAGATGCCGAAATGGCTGCCCTCATCAATCGTTTTGAAAATATCAAGGCCTCAGTAATTACTGAAACTCAAGAAAAAAGATTAGAATTATTTCATAGCAACAGAGAAAGCGCAACAGAGATAAGACAATTAGAGAGTAAATTAGAGGCTCAAATACACCACATTGATGAGAAATTAGCCTTTATTAAGAAAATTAATACACGCAATTTTTTAGAAGACTCGGATATTAACTATTTAGAGGAAATCTATGAAAAAAAGTATTTAGATCTTGAAGGGGAAAAAAGAAACTATCTCACTGATTTTGAATTCGAAAATCTTTCAGTAAAAAAAGGTAACCTGACAAAAAAGGAGATAGAGGAAATCCAATCACATGTGACTCACACCGAAAACATCGTAAATAATATACCATTTACTGGACACTTAAAAAGAGTACCTGTTTTTGCTGCCGGGCATCATGAAATGCTTGATGGATCCGGATATACAAAACATATTACAGCCGAAAATATTCCTATTCAGACAAGGATAATTACCATATCTGACATTTATGAGGCATTAATAGCCAAGGATAGGCCATACAAAAAAAGTATGGATCCCATAAAGTCTCTATCTATCCTAAAAGAAGAAGCCCAGAATGGCAAACTTGACAAGGTACTGGTCAGGATTTTCATCGAAAAGAAGGTTTACGAAACTCAAGAGAGCAACTAAGTGCTTCGATTCGCAAATACGGTTGCGTATTTTTATAAGCATAACCTGTGCGATTGCTCACTCAGCACTTAGTCCTGAGTGAATGAATACGTCATAGAATTTATGAACCGATGGACTAAGGGACACCCACTGTGGATATAAAGCGGGATTATTACGAGGATATTCAGCTCCTCGATAGCAAGATGCTGTGGTTCTGGTTTTTAATGCTCATAGGTGCCTTAATTACCTTCCCATTTCTTGCATCAAACTATTATGTCTATATGGCCAATTATATGGCCATCAATGTTCTCGTTACTGTCGGATTAAATATATTAGTAGGCTACACTGGTCAGATATCTCTCGGCCATGCTGGATTCTTTGCTATAGGGGCCTTTAGTACTGTTCTTTTAATGAGTAAGCTTTCTTTCCCATTTCTCATTGCACTTATTGGTGGAGGTATCCTTTCTGCTATTTTCGGTTTTATCCTTGGTCTCCCTGCACTCAGGTTAGAAGGCCCATATCTCGCTATTGCTACTCTCGGTTTTGGCATGGCTATTACCCAGTTAATAGGTCGCTGGGAATTTTTTGGAGGGAGGATGGGAATACAAGCCCCTCCTCTTAAACTGCTTGGCCTATACTCTATTTCGAGCGATAGAGGTCTCTACTTCATAATCATAACCATTACCTTTCTTCTCACTTTGGCTGCCAGAAACCTCATGAAAACAAAGGTTGGCAGAGCCTTTATTGCCATAAGGGATTCAGACATAGCTGCAGAGACACTGGGTGTTAACCTGACATACTATAAAACCCTGGCCTTTTCTATCAGCGCATTTTATACGGGCATTGCCGGAGGATTAATGGCATTTATGCTTGGCTTTATTAACCCAAGTAGTTTTAATTTTATTCTTTCAATCTATTTTCTGGCATTCGTTATTGTAGGAGGACTTGGAACTATATTTGGCTCCATTATGGGCGGAGTTGTGATGACGTGGCTAATCCTCACTCTGGATAAAATTCAAGATTTGCCCTATTTTGGGAAACTTTTAATGACTGTTTCAGAAAATTGGATGAGTGTCACTGGTATTCACAATGTATCGAGCATTTTCTTAGGATTGATAATTGTTTTAATTGTAGTCTTTGAGCCTCTTGGTCTCTACGGCTTCTGGATCAGGACAAAGATTTATTGGAAAACATGGCCGTTTTAATGTAAGTGCCTAAAGTGAGCCCGCCCTGGTGCGACGTGATTTGAATATATGCTTGTTTATGATGTATCATCAATCCTGGTTTATCTTTGCTAAGTCAGATTTTACCAGGTCTGGGCCAGGGCTAAAGTGTCTAAAGTTATGGATAGGATTACCCGAGACTTCTTTTGGTAAAACTTTTGAGAAGTAAATGGGGCCCAAAAGCACGGCTTATAAAAATGAGTTCAATGTACCAAAATATTAGTTTGGAGTAATAAGTAATATATACTCAATCAGTTAAATCATTTTTTTGTTTCAACTTTAGGCACTTATAACCCTGGCCCAGACCTGGCATGCAAGGACTGAGTTTAATAGCTCCCGCTTAGAATTATTAAAGTGGCATTAGCTTATAACAATAACTTCGCGCCAGGGCGGGCTTT
>DAOVDY010000158.1 GCA_030669265.1 Desulfobacteraceae bacterium
GTAATATAGATTGCATCTGTAGACTGCTCAGAGAGTGTGCGGTATTTTTGCTCGCTCTCCTTGAGGGCTTCCTCTGCCTGCTTCATGTCAGTGATGTCGTGGAATATCTCTAGTTTACCTATGCTTCCATCTGGCAACGTCATCGGAGTGTCTACCAGGTCGTAGGTTTTTTCATTCTTAAAAGAATACCATTCCCAGCGCACGGTCTTCCCGGCCCAAACATCCTGATTCTTGCACCAGGGGCAGACCTCATCTCGATCGTGGAAATATTTGTAACACTTAATACCTTCGTAAAGCCCGAAGTATTTTATAAGGACCTGGTTCACATATTGGATGTCATATTCCTGGTTGACGATATAGATGCCATCTTCAATCGATTCAAAGATATTGCGCAAGTTGTCTCTTTCAATCCGTAAGGTCTCCTCCACCTGCTTTCGTTCAGTGATGTCTATAAGAGATCCCACAGTTTTTTTTGTTCCGGGAATCAGAGATAGGATAATGAGGCAATATCTAACATTACCATGTTTGTCAATGAACTGGAATTCATAGTATGGTGGAGCAGCATTCGGGTCAATCATTCGCAAGTTGTGATACCCTTTCATTCTCTCCAGATCTGCTTTCACGATGAATTCTATCCAGCTTTTCTTGCCTTCTATTTCCTCTTTGGAATAACCACAGAGTTTTTCAAATTCCACGTTTATCATGGATATTGTCGTGTCTTCCTCGCCTATCAGCATTGCGGTGCCGGTAGTTTCAAAAGTAGTCTTGTATGCATTTCTCGACTCCTTCAGCGCCTTTTCGGCCTGCTTGCGTTTAAAGACTTCTTTCTCTAACTCCTTGACCCTTTGTTCTAATTCTTCATAGGTTGGTTTTTTGGCCATTAGAAAATCCTCCTATTGACCTTAAGATAAAAAAAGCCCATACATTATAGTAGATTACCTATATTAATAAAAATTTCAAATCTTTTATTTCCGTGGTCCCCTCCCTGCCTTGACAGCCTACTATGCCTCATCCATCCAGATATCGGGATTTGTTTTTAGTGGACTATACCGACTTATACCTAACTCCTCACCGAGGATTCCGTTTTTAAAAAAATGAGGAGAAACTCAATTTTTGTTAACAATTACATTTCAGGTTTACTATGGATCAGGGGTTACAGGAAAAGAAAAATCGAAAGAAAATGATATTTTGGGTATATCAAGAAAATAGCCTCTGATATCCTTTCTTAGACCTCTCTTTCCAGTTTCCCCTGTGATAAGCATCTGAAATCATGAGTGGTAATACAAGGGTTGCTTCACTCCAGACCATCTGCTCAAAGTTTTTATCAACCTTGCCCCATGAACATGCCTCTTTCAGCGTGGAGCCTGAAAGACCACCATCTCTTTCGTCAGCAACAGTAATTTGTATTGCATACTTATGCATAGGCCGTTCGTTGCCTAAGATATCTGTAGCCACGACAACATCCTGGGCAAAGTTCTTTGGCACTCCCCCTCCTATTATAAAAAGACCTGTATCTTGGGAGGTGATCTTGATCTCTGTTAGTTCCTTTAAATCTTTAACAGAATCAATGGCAACATGTCCGTTTAGATTTTGCTGCTGATGGAAAACAAGACCAAATCCAGCGCTTGAGTCTGAAAAGGCTGGAATAAAGATTGGAACATCATGCCTATAGGCCTCTAAAATAACAGAGTTGACTTTTGGGTAATGTTTCTCAAGATAGGCCCCCATCTCCTTTATAAATTCCCTTGAAGAATACGATCTCTTCTGCAAACTATCAGCAATTTTCGCAACCGTTAAATCGCACTTTCGTAATTCATCCTCATTGATATATGTATCGTATATTCTATCGATATGAAGCTCTCTTAAACGATCATCATCTGCTTCTGTATCACCTAAATAATGATGGTATCCTATGCCCTCAAAGAAGTCCTGATCTACTATTATTGCACCGGTGGAGACAATCACATCTACCATGTTGTATCGAATCATATCTGTGACAACATTTTTTAATCCTGCACTAAAAAGGGAACCTGCAAGGGTAAGAATTATGGAGCAAGTGTCATCTTTTAACATCCTGTTAAAGATAGCAGAGGCATTATGGAGATTTCTGGCCTGGAAAGCCATCCTACCATATGCCTCAATTATAGGTCTTGCATCGAATGATCGGATATCTATATGATCAATAATATCTTTTAGCAGTGATTTTTTATCCATCTCGCATATCCCCTTAGTGTAAGGGCTTTCTCTTGCCTGGAGTATCAAAATAAATAGTCAAATCGAACCTTAATGGTTTCTAACGGTTCTTAAATATATAACTCAAGAATTGATAGAACAATTTGGCAGCCATAAAATCAGGTGCCTTGTTATATATATTTGGCATAAGCTCCACCACATCAAAGCCAACAACATGCCTCTCTTTAGCCACTCTCTTTAAAAGTCCGATAATTTGATACCAGCCAAGCCCTCCTGGCTCCGGAGTTCCAGTGGAAGGCATTATGGAAGGATCAAATACATCCAAGTCAATAGTTACATAGACATGGGAAGATAATAGATCAACTACATTATCAATCCAATCATCTCTAAACACGATATCTCTGGCAAAAAAAACCGATGATCTATCCAATTTCTCATATTCTTCTCTTTCCAGAGATCGTATACCTACCTGTACTGCTGGACAGATTGTTTTTACTCTTGCCATTACACAGGCATGGTTGAGAGGTGAGCCATTGTACGATTCCCTAAGATCGGCATGTGCATCAAGCTGTAAAACGGTAAGATCTGAAAAATATTCTTTGATCCCCTGGACAGCCCCTGGGGTTATCGAATGATTGCCACCTAGCATGACAGGGAATTTGCCATCTTTTATAAAGGAGGAAAAATGTTGCCTAATAATCCCCGTTAGTTTCTCAGGAGATTTTGGAAGATGGGGCAATTGAAAGGTATGTATTCCATATAAATGGACCTCTATGCCTGTCTCAATATCATATAACTCTACATGCGCTGAGGCCTCAAGTATTGCCTTCGGACCTAAGTTTGCCCCTTTTTGCCACGTAGCCGTATAATCATATGGAACAGGGAATACTATGATTTTTGCAGACTTATAATCTGTCTGGTGCGCGTCCTTTCCTCCAAAGGGAATATCATTCACGGTGCAGCCTGAGCTAAACGAAGGTTTTTTAAAAAACCTGCCCCTCTTTCAATCATGTAAACCTTTGGCTTCTTTGAGATAAATGCCCTTATGATCAGGTCTCTGGCCATATCGGTATTAAATGGTTTACATGAAAAGAGATCTACAAAAGCATAACTTTTTTCTACAAAGGTATGTATTGATAAATGGCTTTCAGCTATAACGACAAATCCAGTTATACCCTTGTCTTCAGGAACGATACCTATATAAGGAAATACATAAGGCTGGGTGATTTTTACCATCCCTATCTTATCAGGAAGGGTGTTGAGAAAGTTAAAGATGAAATTAAGGTCATTGATCCTTTTTTGATCACACTCAGATAAATCCAGCATAAGATGGGGGCCAAAATAGGATTTCTTTTTCATAGCACATAAACCCTCACTCTTAAAAAAATATAAAATGTTGCGCCAATAATACACAAAATTACATTTCTCTCAACAATTTTTTTTAATTTTACGTTCATCCACGTCGATTCTAAAGTAAAAAAAGGAGACCAAGATATTCAAAATGAAAAAGCTACCCCAATCCCGCTATTAATAACGAATTTCATAACAAAAAAGTTGAAAAACCTCGTTGATT
>DAOVDY010000115.1 GCA_030669265.1 Desulfobacteraceae bacterium
GAACCCCGCCTCATCTATTATCGGGGCGATTGGAAGCATATGGGCTGTTTTCATCCGTGTTGCCCAGAGACTCTGATGACCGTCTCTTAATGTTGTATCAACGAAGGAAATTTCTTTCATTTTTCGTACTCCTTAAGAAAAATCTCTTCTACCCAACGGGTGTTTACCTTCCCATTCAGATAATCGGAGTTTTTTAATATAACTTGATGAAACGGGATTGTTGTATCTATGCCAGAGACTATAAAACTCTCCAGCCCATGTTGCATGCGCTCAATAGCTTCACGGCGGTCTTTCCCTTTAGTGATGAGCTTTGCAAGCAGGGAGTCATAGTAAGGGGGCACAAAATATCCCGCATAGCAGTGGCTGTCTACTCGGATACCGGAGCCTTCCGGTGGAACCCACTGTGTGATCCGACCTGGACAGGGGCGAAAACCTACTTTCGGCGACTCAGCATTAATGCGGCACTCAATAGCGTGTCCAGTCAGGTGTATGTCCTCCTGGGAAAAGCTGAGAGCATCACCAGCAGCCACCCTGAATTGCTCTTTAACGAGGTCCACTCCGGTTATCATCTCAGTCACAGGATGTTCCACCTGAATTCGAGTATTCATTTCAAGAAAATAGAATTGCCCTCGATCCTGATCCAAAACGAATTCAACTGTTCCGGCGTTTTCATATTTTATATGCTGAGCGATGCTTACTGCTGCTCTGCATATTTGTTCTCTGAGTTCTGCGGACACCACAGGAGATGGTGCTTCCTCAACCATCTTCTGGTAGCGACGCTGGAGGGAACAGTCACGCTCAAAAAGGTGCACAATATTTCCAAAATGATCTACGATAATCTGAATCTCAATATGCCGCGCATTCGGGATATAATGCTCAATATACATCCGATCGTCCCCAAATGCCGCTCGAGCCTCGGCTGAGGCTTCCTCAAAAATCGTCTTTACATCCTTGGGCCGTTCTACGATCTTCATCCCCTTTCCACCGCCTCCTGCGGCTGCCTTTAAAAGAATCGGGTACCCCACTTTCTCAGCTGCTCTCATCACTTCTTTAAGATCAAGCAACAACTCTGAGCCTGGAATAAGTGGAATACCCAACTCTTTGACCATTTTTCGGGCCAAAAGCTTGTCACCCATTTTTCTGATGTTATCTGCTTTTGGCCCTATAAAAATCAAACCATTCTGAATGCAGCCCTCCACAAGCTCAGGCTGTTCTGCAAGAAACCCGTATCCGGGATGGATAGCATCTGCACCAGTTCCAAGGGCTGCCGAAATGATCGTACCTACCTTCAAGTAACTTTCCGTAGGCGGTGGAGGACCTATACATACAACTCTGTCGGCCATTTTCGCAGGCAAACTTTCCCTATCTGCTTCCGAAACTGCTACAACTGATTCTATTCCCATATCCCGACAGGCCCGTATGACCCGAACGGCAATTTCGCTTCGGTTAGCAATCAAAACCCGGGAGATTCCCTTCATGAAGTCTGCTTCTCCTTGTGTTTTTTTTCATCAGTAACTTCCTCCACTAAGAAGAGTGTTTGTTGGAACTCCACCATTTCACCATTTTCTGCACAAATCTTTTTAATACGGCCCTGCACTCCTGCCTTAACTGTATTAAAGAGCTTCATTACTTCAATAATGCAAACAGTATCATCTTCGGTAATAGATTGACCCACTTCTATAAAAGGTGGGGCCCCTGGCTTGGGTGCACTGTAAAAAGTTCCCAGCACAGGTGCTTTAATAGGTATAACACCCTCCTCTTCGAAATAATCCTTTTCTTTAAGATCAGTGGATATTGCGGTATCGACGTCTTGTGTCTTTGCTGCAACTGGTGGTTCTTCAAGAACTGTCAACTTAGTCGGTCCTTCAGGGCCTATTTCCAACTCCTGAATAGACCTTGTCTCTCCACCCCCCTTTTTTATAGTCAATTTCAGGTCACCTATTTCCAGGTGCAGTTCGTCAAAGTTCGACTCCTCCACCATCCTTAATATCTCAATAACATCGTCTTGGTCTATTGATTCCATAAACATATCATCCTTAGGTAAGCTTCAAGGTTTTTTTATTCCAAAGAATACTTAACTTGCTCCAAAATATTGGCCCATTCCAGTTCAATGGCGCTGATTAATCCTGACTAAAAAAGTATTTTACTTATACCTTCTTGCAGCACCTCACACCGAACCGAAAATGAGTTTAGGTAAAAAAAGGCCTATAGGTGGTATATAAGTGACTAATAAAAGTGCTATCCCGATGATAATCATTATGGGGATGGCTGCCTTCATGATCTCATAGAGAGACAGACCAGAAAGTGAGCTTCCCACATAGAGGTTAAACCCTACCGGTGGTGTGATCAAACCAATCTCCAGGTTCATAGTGACGACAAGGCCAATATGTACCATGTTAATACCCAGAACTGATGCTAAAGAAACTATCAGTGGTGTGAAGATCAACATGATAGAGGCGGGGTCCATGAAATCCCCTGCAAAAAAGAGAATGATATTAATCCAGAGCAAAAACATTAGAGGGCCGATTCCTGCCTTAATCATGATCTCAGCCAGGGTGTCCGGAACTAGAAAGAAGGCAAGCAGCCAGGCAAATGAATAGGCAAAGGCCAAGATAAGAAGAATCATAGAGGACATCTCTGCTGACTTGATGAAAATACGCGGAAGATTCTTGACCTTTAGTTCCTTATAGAGAAAAAAGCCCAGGAAAAAACCCAGGAAAATAGCCAAGACGGCTGCCTCGGTTGGGGTGACAACGCCAGCATATATACCGCCCAATATCATGATGGGGACCATCAATGATGGAAAATTTTTGACAATTATTATTACTCTCTGCTTAAAGGGCATGGAGGGAGATTTAGGATAGTTCCTCCTCTTGGACATGATGTACACGTAAAGCATGAGAAAGATGGTCAACATAATACCAGGAACCATCCCTGCGGCGAAAAGCTTTCCAATAGACACGTCCGCAAGTACCCCAAATATAATCATCAAGACACTTGGGGGGATGAGTATTCCAAGTGATCCAGAGCACGCTATCAATGCAGTGGAGAATTTTTTATCATAGCCCGCCTCGACCATTCCCGGGATAAGGATTGTCCCGATGGAGACGACCGTAGCTGCACTCGAACCGGAGATTGCCGCAAAAATGGCACAGGCCATGACACCACCCATTCCAAGCCCTCCGGTCATACCGGCGGTAAAAGCTCCTGCGAGCTCCAACAATCTCTTGGCAACACCTGCCTCAACCATAATATTGCTGGCCAGGATAAAAAAGGGGACGGCTAAGAGCGCATAATTATTGAGGGCCGAGTACACGTTCTGACCGATGAACAAAAGGTTCATATCGGTGAAAAGCATAAGGTTGATGGTGGTGGAGATGCCTAAGGCAATGGCAATGGGCACGCCCATGAACATGAGCAGAAAAAGTATTGCCAGCAGTGATAGAATTAAAGTTATTGAAATATCCATATAGTTAGGATACCTACAATGATGATTTTATTATGTAAGAAGTGAACTAAATATAGAAAGAGATTTATAGTTGGTTTCATGTGTCGTGTTACCACTCATTAGTGATAGCTAATATTACAGGGCCTTATAAACTCTGCCCTTCATACCGGCAAAATCAGATTTGCCAATTTTATTTTTCTTAATCTAATCCTGTCATAATTTTTCTAAATGAGTTCTTTTTCAAATTCTCTAATGTCTTCTTTTCTTTTTATAAATATCTCCCATAAGGCCTCCATATGATGAAATGCCATGAAAATAAAAGCGACAGGCATGTAACTGATCATAAGCCATATGGGTATCTCAGTGATGATTGAAAGCTGCCCCATATCCTTAAAATACAGAACAAATTTCAAGGTCAGGTAGGACATGAAAAGATAGAGGATTATTCCACAGAGGTTTGCAAAAATATCAGAGTACTTTTTGAATCTGGTAGGGAGTAGCTTTACAATCACATCCACGCCAATATGGACACCACTTTTGACCCCTGTACTGGCCGACGCCAACGTCATGGTGATACAGGCAAAGACCACCATCTCAGGTACCCAGGCCCAGCCGGTATTAAAAAAATACCGTGCAATCACCTGGGCAAACGTGATCGTAAACATAAAAGTATAGAGTGCTATAGTTAGCCATTTCTCAAATCCATAGATAATACGATTAATCTTCATGAATAGATTAGTTTTTCGATGGGGTGAAGGTTTTCCAGGAATTGGAGAACCTTCCCCCATACGTGCTTTTTCCCGTGCGAGGGAAAATTAATTCCTTATTTATTTGGTCCGAGTTTCATCCACAGCATCGAAAAACTGTTTCGGTATGTCCTTTCCGAACTGTTTCCAGACCACTTCACATCTCTTTTTAAGGCCTGCCCGCTCCTTCTCGGTTAACCACTTGAACTTGAGAACTGGCCTTTCCGACATCATGATCCAGGGCATTTTGTACTCCACGTTTTCCTGGGTTTTGTGCTCAAACTCCGTAGC
>DAOVDY010000157.1 GCA_030669265.1 Desulfobacteraceae bacterium
CGGGATCAAGTGTTACAAAAAGCCTGCTTTCTACCTTCACATGACTTCTTGTAAGGGCATTAAGAAGGGTGGATTTTCCCGCATTTGTATACCCGACAATTGAGATTACTGGCACACCCCTCTTTCTTCTTTTTTTTCTCCTCTCTTTCCTCTGGCACCTAATCTCTGCCAATTCTTTATTTAACAAGGTAATCCTATCCCTTACCCTCCTCCTATTGATTTCCAGCTTTGTCTCTCCTGGTCCTCTCCCGCCTATCCCACCAGTAAGTCTTGACATTGCAGTATTTTTGGTAATTAATCTGGGCAAAATATACCGTAATTGAGCAAGTTCTACCTGAATTTTCCCTTCTCGTGTGATTGCCCTTCTAGCAAATATATCTAATATCAACTGTGTTCTATCAATCATCTTCATTTCCGTAGAATCTGTCAGAACCCTGACTTGAGCAGGGGTGAGCTCACCATCAAAGATCAGAAGGTCGGCACCTGCTTGAAGAGATCGCACAACTAATTCGCTTAGTTTTCCTTTCCCTAAAAGAAACCGTGAATCTAAATGTGTTTTTTTCTGAATAATAGAATCTACAACCAGGAGATTACTGGTTATTGACAGCTCTCTTAATTCTTCAAGTGATTCCTCTGCCTCTCGCCTCGAGGCCTTATTTACACTAACAAGCACAGCCCTTTCTTTTTTTCCCATATCAATGCCTGCACCTGTTTTGGCAAGCTGAGCTTCAAGATCTCTTATAAATTCTAAGAAATTAAGATTAAGCCTGCCAATATCAGGTATATGTTCTATAATCCATGGCCGCCCTGAGTTATTTTTAGGAAGTATATGGGCATAATAAAGATCAGCAGGAACACCATTATTGGTAATGTTTAGGCACAACATCAAATCAAGTTTTAGGAGGGCTAAATCCATTAAATCTTCTTGACTTAATGGCTCTCCATGGAGATGGGTATGGATACACCTAAGGCCTTTAAGCCTCCCAACGCCAGATCTAAACCGAGCTAAATCAGGGATAAAAATACTGTGATCATTGCCCACAACCACATATTCCACATCCCCTCTTCTTCCTATAAGGAGTGCCACCTGTCTCTTAATGTCGGAAGAAATTTCAGCTAATCGGCGTGCTATCTCATGAGAGACCACCGCATCTTTTGAGATGCGTCGTCTATAAATAGTGTGGAGTCGTTTTAAATGGCTGGCCTTGAGACCACCAATTTTGCCATATACTTTCTCTATGGCTATGCCTCAAATTTTAGTAATAGATAGATAAAGATGTATTTTTATAAATTTTTAGAGATTTTAATTTTCATCGAAATGAGTTGCAGCCTAAATCCGCAATCTGAAATCCCTGGCCCAGACCTGGTCACTCCAGATATGGTGAAATAAAGGGATGTATGCAGAAACAGCATGATCAAGAGTATGATAGCCAAACAACGTCGCGCCAGGGCAGGCCGAAATATTATAAATTACCCTTCTACTAAATCATCTTTATAGTAATTTTGGAATTTTGTATATTTTTCCCTAAATGTCAAATTAACAAAGCCAGTAGGACCATTTCTATGTTTGGCAACAATAAGTTCTGCCTTTCCCTTGTTTTCCTCTGTCCGGTTATACATCTCTTCTCGATAAATAAACAAGATCAGATCTGCATCCTGCTCTATAGCGCCTGACTCCCTCAAATCAGCTAACATCGGTCTCTTATTTGGCCTGTCCTCAACCTTCCTGTTCAACTGTGAAACTGCCAGAACAGGGATATCTAAATCCTTTGCAAGAGCCTTCAAAGATCTTGATATATCAGAAATCTCCAACTGTCTTGATTCAACCGCCTTTTTGCTCTGCATTAACTGGAGGTAATCAATAATAACTAAAGATATATTATGCTTCTTTTTCAATCGCCGGGCCTTTGCCTTTATTTCCAAGGCAGACAAACCAGACGAATCATCAATATAGATAGGTAACTCTGAAAGTCTATTGGCCGAGTCTGTCAAACGAAGGTAGTCATCATCCTGTAGGGCCCCTTTCCTTAATTTCCACCCATCTATCATAGCATCACAGCCCAATAGCCTAATGCCAAGTTGAAGGCTCGACATCTCAAGGGAGAATATAGCTACACCTACCTTATCCTCCAGCGCAGCATTAAATGCGATATTTAAGGCCAACGCTGTTTTACCCATGCTCGGCCTGCCAGCAACAATAATTAAGTCAGAGGGCTGAAGCCCAGAGGTGAGATTATCAAAATCAGTAAATCCGGTTGAAATGCCAGTTATATTGCTACCCGTAGTGGTCTCTATTTTCTTGAAACTGTTCTTAACAACTTCATTTAGTGGTAAAAAGCTTGTATCTATATTCCTTTCAGCTATATCAAATATGTACTGCTCAGCTGAGTCAAGAATCTCTTCAGTGCTATTGGTAAGCTGGAAACACACTTCAGATATATGAGAACACTGGCTAATCAAATTTCTTCGTGTAGATAAATCTTTAACAATTTCAGCGTGATACATTATTCCAGCAGAAGTTGCTGTTGCCTCTGCTAAAGAGGCTAAATAATCTGTTCCGCCTACCTTATCCAGGGCACCCTTTTCCTTTAACACCTGGGAAAGGGTTATTACATCTACTGGATCATCCTTGTTATATAAGGTTAGCATCCCCTCAAATATGAGTGTATGAGCCTCCCT
Source organism: Desulfobacteraceae bacterium (assembly GCA_030669265.1). GTDB lineage: Bacteria > Desulfobacterota > DSM-4660 > Desulfatiglandales > B25-G16 > B33-G16. Next base: position 2,680 of record DAOVDY010000157.1, read on the forward strand.
ATAAAAATCTTGGCCAGACAGGATATCCACAACTTGATTAAGTGCATCATTATTGATCAATATCCCACCTATTATAGCCTGTTCGGCCTCCAGATTATGAGGGGGAACCTTATAGGTGGAATAAACCGTATTTTCCTTCTTTTTAGGCATAGCCATCAGCTTACGCCTTTTCTTCCTCTTTATCGACAACTACTTTTATATTAGCCATAACTTCTGGATGGAGTTTAATGCCTACATCAAATTCTCCAAGGGCTCTGATTGCCTCATCAGCGATAATTTTTCTCCTATCTACACTAATACCTTCCCGTTCGAGCTCTTGAGCAATATCTCTACTGGTGACAGAGCCGTAAAGTTTGCCCTCTTCACCAGCCTTTCGTATGATAGTTACGGTTATCTGAGAAATCTTTTCTGCGGCCCTTTCGGCTTCCTCTTTACCCTTCATGCGTTTAGCCGTTATTTTACCTCTTCTCATCTCCAGGGACTTTAAATTAGCATTATTGGCCTCAATGGCTGCACCTTTGGGAATAAGATAATTTCTTGCATATCCCTTAGCGACATCTACGATATCACCTTCAAAACCAAGAGATTCAAAATCTTGCATTAAAATAATTTTCATGCCTTTTTCCATTCTAATTTTTTTTGTAAATATAAAGGTAAGGAACTACAGTTTCCATAAAGAAAGGTGAATAAAGAATAACAAGGGCTTGTGGAAGTAGAAAGTAACTCTATATGCCTCAAAGCTAATTCTTAAAGTTCCCGATATTCCTTCGTCTTTATTTTTGCCGTAGTAAAAGGTAACAGAGCAATGTTTCTCGCTCTTTTTATTGCTAAAGCCAGTATTCTTTGATGCTTAGCGCAGTTGCCAGAAATTCTACGAGGTATAATCTTACCTCTTTCGGTAGTGAAAGCTGCAAGATTTTTTGAATCCTTATAGTCGATCTTTAGGCTTGAATCAGCACAAAAGCGACAAATCTTGTGCTTAATGAAGACTCTCTTTCTTTTATCAAAGGTATCATTAAAGGCCATCATTTTTCCTCAACTTGTTCATTGTGGCTCTCTTCTATTGTATCTTCTATTTCCTTCTCCTTGCT
>DAOVDY010000232.1 GCA_030669265.1 Desulfobacteraceae bacterium
GAAAGAGATCAGTTGGGGGAAAGAGGGGGGTTAGCTGGAAAAACAAGGAGTCCTTATGAATTTTAGGGAATTAGCAAATAATCTTGGCTTAAAAGAAGATGATTACATGGAACTCATTGAACTTTTTATTGAGACTGGTAGGTCTGACCTGGATAAACTTCGCTCTGCAATGGAGGAAGGAAATGGAGAGGAGGCAGCTAATGCTGCCCACTCTATAAAAGGAGCTGCCGGTAGCCTTGGATTGATGGAGATTTCAGAAATCGCAAAGGAGATCGAAGAAAAAGCCCGGAATAATCGGCTGGAGGAAACCGCTGGGTCTACTCAAGCAATAAAGAAGAAGATTGAGGAGATTGCTGAGCTTGTGACATTCACCGCCCGCTCCGCTTGAGACGCAGAGATCGCAGAGAGTTTAGTTTTTTCATTTGTCCCGAAGCTTTCGGGACAAATGAAAATTAATCTGCCTCTGGCAAAAATGATGGAATAAAATAGTAATAATTTAGCCAATTAGTGAGAATAACTCAATATTTCGATCTTGTAAAAATCCCGAAGGGACGTTGTTTTTTCCTTTCTGCCCTCTCAGCAGAAAGGAAAAAGTAAAGATACTCAGCGCTCTCTGCGACTTGAACGATCCCGGCCCGTCCCGCTGGGGTCGGGACCCCTGCGGGGAAAGTCGGGAGAGTGAGCGGTTAACAAAGGAAAAGCAACCTTGAACTGTGAACCGTGAACCCATGAACGGTTACACAAAAAGCCCCATCTAAGGAAGTGATGATACGAAAAAGAAGATATTGGTAGTAGATAACCATCCGGTCATGTTGAAGCTTATGACCAATCTGCTTGAAAAGAAAGGATATCAGGTATTGACAGCAGAAGACGGCCTTTCTGCCCTGGATATCTTGAAAACCCAAATTCCGGATGTCATATTTATTGATCTGGTAATGCCTCGTATCAGTGGAGAGAAACTATGCCGGATTATCCGGAAAATGCCAAAGATGAAGAATGTCTATCTTATTATTCTTTCTGCAATTGCCGCAGAGGAAGCAACAGATTTTGCTGAATTCGGTGCAAATGCCTGTATTGCCAAAGGTCCATTTAATGAGATGGCGGTACACATCCTCGCTGCCTTGGATCAATCGGATCATGAGACTTCAAGTACCTTTTCAGAAAAGATAATAGGGCTTCAAGATATCTATCAGCGGCAAATTACAAAGGAATTGCTATCATCCAAAAGGCATTCTGAGACCATATTAGGTAATATGTCTGAAGGGATTTTAGAGCTTACCCTCGAAGGAGAGATAATTTATGCCAATCCTGCTGCCGTCTCTTTAATAGGCATTCCAGAGGAAAAGCTATTGGCTTCAAATTTCACTGAACTTTTTTCTAAGACTCATAGCGATAGAATCAAAGACCTGATGGCGATGATAGGTGATACGCCGCAGGCAATTAGCGAGGATTCCCCAGTAATACTAAATAGTAAACAGGTTTCTATAAACATTGTACCAATCAAAGAAGAGGAACAGAAGTCCATTATTGTTATTCTGAATGACATCACTGAACGTAAGCAGGCGGATGAGGCGCTGCGGCAGGAGAGAGACAAACTTCAAGACGCTCTTGTCAAGGTCAAAACTTTGAGCGGTTTGCTTCCCATTTGCTCTAACTGCAAAAAGATACGAGATGATAAAGGATATTGGAATCAAATTGAATCTTATATCCGTGATCACTCTGAAGCTGACTTCAGTCACAGCATATGTCCGGAATGTGCAAAAAAGCTATATCCGGATTTTTATAAGGGAGATTAGTTTTCAAGATTGTTGCTATCTCACTGCTGTTTCAGCGGGGACTGAGGGAAGCAAATTAGGTTCAGTATTGGAAAAAATTCTTAACCATTAAGGAAAGGAGGAGAAAATGAAGATTTCAAGAAGACAGTTTTTTACGGGCCTGGGGGGTCTCATAGTAGCCTCTGGTATTTCACGGTTCAAAACCATTGATTCTGCAATGGCTGCTGAGCCAAAATCTATTGGTATAGGTAAGGTTGGTATTACATGGCTTGGCCACGGGAGTTTTTTCTTCACCTCTGTAAAGGGCAGAAAGATCCTGCTTGATCCCTGGATCAAGACAAACCCAAAGTGTCCTGCAATATATAGAAAAATTGGGAGCTTTGGCAATGTTGATCTGATTCTATGGACACATGGGCATGTGGACCACTTTATGCTGCCAGATGCAAAAGACCTTGTAGCTCAATACAAACCAAACGTTGTGGCCCCATGGGAACTCAGCTTCTTTATAAAGTCCCAGATCCCAGAGGCAAACTGCCAGACATTTACTCTGGCAAATAAAGGTGCAACAGCAGATTTTGATGGCATCAAGATAACCATGACAGAGGCCTTTCATTCAGCAGGTGCCCAGTTAACAGGATTTGAGGGGGTAAACAGATTTGTTGGTGAGGCAGCTGGCTATATCATAGAGTTTGAAAATGGATTCAAGATATATCACTCTGGTGATACATCTTTGATGGGCGATATGAAATACATTATCGGTGATTATTACAAGCCAGATATGGCAATACTTCCCATTGGTGGTGTCTTTACAATGGGCCCTAAAGAGGCAGCCTTTGCATGCAAGTTGATTAATCCTCGGTATGTTATTCCTGAACATTACGCCACCTTCCCTGTCCTTACCCAGTCTGCTGATGAATTTGTAAAAGAGGTAAGACATTATGCGCCAGAAACAAAGGCTATGGTTATTAAGCCTGGAGAGGAAATCACAATTTAAAGAATAAGTAGAGGTCATATGAAAAGATTCTCTTTACTAAAAAAGAGGGGGCTCTTTTTTAGTAAAGAGAATCTTTTCATAT
>DAOVDY010000202.1 GCA_030669265.1 Desulfobacteraceae bacterium
CTCCTTTTAACCCTTAAGGAATATAAAAAGACGAGTCCACAATATTTTTGAAGTTTATTGAGTTCATAGGGTTTATTGAGTTCATAGGGTTCATAGGGTTTTAACATAACAAGCACAAGAAACCTATCCGACTATCAATTTATGGTAAAAAAATCCAAGGAACTTTTTTTAAAGGCGCAGGAGATTATCCCTGGTGGTGTGAATAGTCCAGTGCGGGCTGGTCGGGCTGTGGGCGTTGACCCTCCTTTTATCAGGAGGGCAGATGGCTGTTATCTATGGGATATGGAAGGAAAAAGATATATTGATTATGTCTGTTCCTGGGGACCAATGATATTAGGGCATAGGCAGCCAGAGGTAATTCAGGCAATCAGTGATGCGTTAGAGAATGGGACCAGTTATGGCGCTCCTACTGAGCTGGAGCTTAATCTTGCAACAATGATCGTTGAAACTGTACCTTCAGTTGAAATGGTGAGAATGGTGAACTCTGGCACAGAGGCTACTATGAGCGCTATTCGCTTGGCCCGGGGATTTACTGACAGGGATATGATTATCAAGTTTGATGGTTGCTATCATGGCCATAATGATAGCAGCCTGGTTAGCGCTGGTTCAGGATTGGCTACCTTTGGCATACCTGGCAGTCCTGGAGTCCCGGCTGATTTAGCAAGACTTACTATTTCGCTCCCATTCAATAGTTTAGAGGCTGTAGAGGAGGCAGTTGAAAAATTTGGCGCCCAGATAGCTGCTGTTATTATAGAGCCTATTGCAGGGAATATGGGGGTTGTATTACCAGAGGAAGGGTTTTTGGAAGGCTTAAGAAAGATCACGAGAGAAAATGGCATCCTTCTTATATTCGATGAAGTCATAACAGGATTCAGGGTAAGCCCTGGAGGAGCCCAAGAACTGTATAATATTATGCCCGATCTCACGTGTTTAGGTAAGATAATTGGTGGTGGTCTTCCAGTAGGGGCCTATGGAGGGAGGAAGGATATCATGTCCCAGGTCGCCCCTGATGGTAATATCTATCAAGCAGGAACATTGTCGGGTAATCCATTGGCTATGGCTGCAGGCATGGCAACACTAATGATTTTAAAGAATAAGGAAATTTATGCTAAATTAGAGGAAAAATCGAGATTTCTCTTCTCTGGCTTCAAAGATGCGGCTCAAAAGGCAGGAGTGGATATAGTTATCAATAGGGCAGGTTCAATGGGTTCTCTCTTTTTTACTTCATCCCCAGTCGTTGATTTTACCTCAGTTAAGGCAACTGAAGCCTCAAAATACATACCGTTTTATAAAGAGATGTTGGCCCAGAGAATCTATTTAGCCCCATCACCTTTTGAGTCCATATTTATCTCCTTGGCCCATAATGAGAAGATCATGAAAAAAACGATTGACTTTGCCTTTAATGCCTTTAAAAAACTTTAGAAACTTCCCTGGCTAACCTCCTTTACTCCATATTATACCAACACTCCCATGAGCTGAGGGCTGGCTTTTGGCCCCCTTCCAGTGGGCTCCAAACAAAGCCACGTCCTCCGGGCGTTGATTCTTTACTTTGTTTTGAACTTTGGGTAGGAAGCACAACCGGAAAACTGTAATTTTCACTCTTCTACCAATGGCATGGCTGTCCAGCTACCACTCTGATCGGATTGAAGACTGCAAAATATAGTTGAAAGTTTTTTAGGGGTTGTCTGGGTTATGATTTTTAGCAGCAGAAATCGCTAACGCATGCGTCAGCAGCGCAGTTTACCGCGTCCGCTGGAGCGGACTGGTTCTGGTTCTATTAAACTTACCAAAGACTTGTGACATGTTTGTACTCTAGGATATTTTTGTCTTTCGTAAGGATAGTGGCATTTTCTTCTCGTGCCGTTGCAACAATAATCTGATCTGCAGGATCATCATGGAAAGGCTGTGGCAAAATGGTCGAACGATAGGCCAAAATAAGAGAGAGATGAACTAACCTGAGTTTGGGCAAATCGAGAGCTGCATTTATCCATTCTTCCGGATTACAGGAGATACCTATCCTCCCTTTTTCGAGAAGCTTGCTGAATTCCCAAGGAGAAATTGCGGATAAAAGGAGCTCATCGTACCTGCTTGTATTTCCGATCAGAATCTTGACCTTACGTGACAGATTCTGAGGATGCATGTGCCACCAGATCCAGGTATGAGTATCAAGCAGGTATTTCATTTGCAGGCATCCCACATCTCCTCACCAAGAGGAGAGACAATGTCTTTTTCGAAAACAAGATAATTTGCAAGTTTACCCGGCTTGGGGTTCATGTCCGAATTGCGATATGGAATTACCTGAGCAATCGGCTTGCCTCGTTTTGTTATGACTATGCTTTCTTGTAATTTTGCGACTTGATCCAATATTTTCAAGGCATGTGCCTTGAATTGGCTTATGCCCATAGTTTGCATATATTCACCCCCTTTTTATTCAATAAACATAATAGTCAAATAAAATGGTCAAGTCAAGGTTAAAAAGGAGTGATGTTGTTAGAGGAAGAACGAAAAGTTCACCGGTGGCGGGTAGAACCGATACCAGAATTTAAAGGCAAAACATTACGTTTTGCCAAGGCATTTCTAAAGCGCCCCGGCATCCCGCCGTCCGAGTGGAACGACTTGTTAGCCTCTTCTTATAGTTACGAATTAAGTTCAAAAACTATCTTTAAAGCCTGGTCTATTTCATGCATTTTCGCAGATGACAATCTCCCACGAATTTTCACCAGTCTCTGACTATGATCGATAGGGCGTGTTTGTAAACAGTCGGCTATGGATTTTTTAGATAGGCCATTACTTTTGGAAGGATGAATTTCAACATTTGTAGTAATTCTGGCCTTTTTGGCACTCCATGAAGTAACTGGGACCACTTGAATAACCGGGACTCTCTCATTATAGACATCATTAGTGACAATTACACATGGTCTGATTTTTCCGGTTTCTGAACCCAATGTCGGATCAAGGTTGACGTCAATAATCATGCCTCTCTTCAGTTCAGTCATTCTGGCCACCCAGTTGCTGCTGTTTCAGTTAATTCTTTTAGGTCCTTATCTTCAGAATAAATTTCCGAATATAGTTCAGCAGATTTTTTTAGGCGTTTAAGTTCAAAAACTATTCTTAAAGCCTGGTCTATTTCATGCATTTTCGCAGATGACAGTTTCCCGCAAATTTTTACCAACTTATGACGATAATCCATGGGACGTGTTTGCAGACAGTCAGCTACGGATTTTTTGGAAAGGCCATTATCT
>DAOVDY010000172.1 GCA_030669265.1 Desulfobacteraceae bacterium
GACGGTTTGCCTAAGACAAGAAGCGGAAAGATCATGCGTCGTATCCTAAAGAAGATTGCCTCTGGGGATATTGACCAGCTCGGTGATACTACTACCTTAGCTGACCCAAGTGTAGTTGAGAAGTTAGTGGCAGAAAGGGTTGAATAGAATTGATTTAACAAAAGAAAACAATTATCTATGGTGAAGATTATGTCACATTCAGTTACACACAAGGGCTGGGTCGTTACATTTGGCGGAACAGGGATTAACCTTGCCCTTGGCATTCTCTATACATGGAGCATCTTCAAGGCGGCGATAAAGAAATCCATTGAGACCGGGGGGCAGGGGGCTTTTAACTGGGACCTTGCCTCTCTGAATGATCCATATGCTATTTGCTGTATAGTCTTTGCTTTCGCAATGATTCTGGCTGGAAAGTGCCAGGACAGGTTTGGCCCCAGGATAACGGCGTTCATAGGTGGGCTCCTTGTCGGAATAGGTTTTATCTGGATTTCACAAACCACGGATTATGTTAGTTGGGTCCTTGGGTTTGGCTTACTGGCAGGCATAGGAATAGGTTTCGGATATGCAGCAGCCACCCCTCCTGCCCTCAAGTGGTTTCCCCCTTTTAAAACAGGATTGATTGCAGGACTGGTGGTTTCCGGTTTTGGTCTTGCCTCGGTATATATTGCACCACTTTCAAAATATATATTGGGGGTTTGGGGCTTACAAAATGCCATGTTGTTCTTCGGCATAGCATTCCTGATTGTTGTGTGTGGCCTTTCAATGCTACTTGAAAATCCCCCGGCAGGGTATGTCCCAGAAGGTTGTGGAACCGATGATGTTGGTCAAGCCGCCAATTCGGTTTCAAAACAGAACGAAGCTACACCATCGGCGATGATGAAAACGCCAGCCTTCTATGCCATATGGTTCATTTATTTTATTGGGGCAGGAGCGGGACTGATGGTCATTGGAAACGTTGCCGGGATGGCCAAACAAAGTATGGGTGAGATGGCGTTCTTAGTAGTTGCAATCCTGGCCATAGGAAATGCCAGCGGCCGGATCATTGCCGGATTCCTTTCGGACAAGATCGGTCGTCGTTTAACCCTTTTTATTATGCTCACCTTCCAGGCAGCTCTAATGCTTATCGCTATTCCTGTGGTAGGGTCTGACAGATCCAGCGCTATTATTTTGGTACTTTTAGCCACCTTTATTGGTTTCAACTATGGCACAAATCTTTCACTTTTCCCTTCATTGACAAAAGACAATTGGGGGCTGAAGAATTTTGGCACAAACTACGGTATTGTCTTTACAGCCTGGGGTGTGGGTGGATTCGTAATGGGAAGGTTGTCGCAGATGTTGATTGCCAGTACGGATGGCTATACATCTTCCTTCTTAATCGCAACAGGCCTGCTGATCGTTGGTGCAGCCCTTACTTTTATATTGGAAGGCAAGAGGGTCAAGAAGCCGGTTATTCAAGGGGATGACATCTTTGTGGAGGAAGTGTAATCTATATTTCAATTGCTGAAGCTTTAAATGAGGTTTACGGAAAAGTGGTATTGCCTATTGGCTTATCAAACCCATAATATTGCTGTATTGCTGGCTTTTACGCAAAGAAAGAGATGATAAAACCTCTTTTTAGGTACAATAAAGATGTCTAGTAGGTGCTCTGGAGATATGCTTCTGAGTAATATCCTTGACTCTGCAATCCATACTGCGATTGTAGTCGCGGATTTTGATGGCAAAATTCTCATGTTCAATCAGGGAGCAGCCAATTTATTTGGATATACACCTGAAGAGGCAAAAGATAAGCATCTGCCAGAGCTTACTTTTTCAAAAGAAGATCAGGAAACTCATCTCTTTGAGCAGATTGTTGAGAGGGTAAAAAATGTGGGTTGGACGGAAGAAACATTGCTTCGCCAGCATAAAAATGGGCATGTCTTTCCAGCAATCTCTACAATTACCTGCCTGAAAGAAGCGAAAGGTCACTCTGGGGGCATTCTTGAGATTACCCAGGATGTGCCTAACCTATTCAGGTTGGAAAAGGAGCTCAAAGACTCTAAAAATTTCCTTGAAAACATCTTGTCAAGCTCTATTGACGCTATCGTCACAACCGACCCTAAAGGACATATTACCTATGCCAATCGGGCATTTAAGGAGCTTATTGGATTACGTGGCCACCAGATTATTGGTAAACATATATCAACATATTATAGAGACGGAATTAATCAAGCGCGTCAGATTATGAGTAAACTTAAGGAATCTGGGCGTATCCGGGATTATGAAATCGAGATAACAGTAGCTGATAAAATTATCCCCATTAGAACCTCCGATACACTACTGTATGATGACTATGGTGAAGTTGTGGGAACTATGGGTGTATTTCAGGATATTACTGCCAGGAAAAAACTATCGGAAAAACTGTCTGCTACCCAGGCGGAATTGATTCAGGCAGTTAAGATAAGGGCCCTTGGTGACCTGGTAACTGGTGTGGCACATGAAATCAATAACCCCCTCATGGCATCAGATACTTTTCTCCATTTATTAGAGAATGAAACAGGTAATAATCCTGAATCAAAAAAGCGGATCAAACTTATTAAGGAATGCAATCTGAGAATTCAAAATATTGTGAAGAAACTCAAGGAGTTTTCTCGACAGTCCAAATTTGAATTCACTGCCATGGATGTTAATGATGCTGTATTGTCAGTATTGGCAATCACTCGACAACAGTTGCTCAATCAGGGCATAGAAGTGGGACTCGGATTAAATGAAAATTTGCCCCGTGTTTTGGGTGATAAGAATCAAATTGAGCAAGTCTTATTAAATATCATCTCTAATGCCCGGGATGCTATGGAAGGATGTTCGCAAAAGGTTTTGGCCATCCAAACAGATCTCAGCCAAAAAGGACAGCAGGTCGAAATTCTAGTCAGCGATACGGGCATAGGGATGACAACAGAGGAAATAGAACAAATATTTAATCCTTTTTTTACTACTAAAGACTCTGATAAAGGCATAGGGCTTGGTCTTTCCATTAGCTATCGGATTATTGATGCCCATCAGGGTAAAATTAAGGTTAAGAGCAAATTGAATAAAGGTACAACATTTATTATACGCCTGCCTATTTATCGGGCAGGAGGTGAAAGAAATGGTGCTACTCAGGAGCAGGGAGGGAAGAATGTCCCATAAGATTTTAGTTGTGGATGATGACATATTGGTACTTGAGGCACTTGAAGAACTGCTTAAGTCTTCAGGCTATGAGGTTAGAGTTGCTACTCGGGGTCAAGAGGCATTGGAGATATTGGATCAAGAGCGCTTTGATCTGCTGATTCTGGATGTGGTTATGCCCAAAATGACCGGTTTTGATGTCTGCTGCGAGGTACGTAAAAGAGATGATGAAATAAGCAAAGTCAAGATAATCATGCTTACGGCAAAAAGCGAGGAGATGGATGTTAAAATGGGAGAAAAGTACGGTTGCGATCTATATCTCACCAAGCCTATTGATCCAGGAAGGCTGAAAGAACTGATTCGGGAGACATTAGAAGACTCAGGGGCATAACAATACAGGGAAGATAAATTGCATTCCATCTTTTAT
>DAOVDY010000144.1 GCA_030669265.1 Desulfobacteraceae bacterium
CTGGGGATATCAAGCTTCTTGATGATATCTTCGATGACAAGATAGTCGTGTTTTTTTGCCTTAATTACCAGGGAATTGGTCGCCTTATCTGCCACGATTTGGACCTCTTTAGAGATAACAGGGGCCCTGCCTTTTGCTGCCTGCTTTTTCTCTTCAGAGGGAAGTGCTGCTAAGACCTTGACAAGATCTTCGGCATTTGCATTCTGAAGGTAATACACATGGATATCTCCCTCCCCTCGCGGGATTTCTTTGTCCAATAGTTTTATAAGCTTTTTAATGCGCAAGGTATCATCCTCTGTTGCCAATATTATCAGGGAATTGGTCCTCTCATCAGCCATAATTCTGACAACAGGGCCTATAGGTGCGCCTTTTTTGGCCCTCCGAGTTGCCTTTTGAAAAATACTTACTAATGGTTTCGATAGAGAGGATGCTGTTGCATGTTCAAGTGGAATTACTGATATCTCTTCACCAATGCCCACTACATCAATAGCTTCTACAATCTTGAGCAGGCGTTTGATATTGGAAAGCACATCAGTAACAATCAACATGCGTGTAGGGAGATATGAGACAATCAGGCTGCTCTTTGATATCAAGGGGGAAAAAAGTTTTTTGAGTTCATTTGGGTTAGCAAACTCAAGGGGAATGAGTTGGGTCACCACCTTGTCTTCAGGGGCAATAGCCTCCTCTCGGAGCCTGGTTTCAATATTTTTAGACCTTGCATGGAGAGCCGGCACAATCTTGATGATACTTCCGGCAGGAACAGTTGTAAATCCATGGACATCCAGCACAGATTCAAAAACTCTATAGGCCTCTTTTACTGATATCTTAGTAGGGGAAATAATCGTTACCTTCCCCTTCACCCCTTTATCAACGACAAAGTTCTTGCCTGTCAACTCACTTATAAACTTGATAAAGAGCCCAATATCTACATTGTCAAAATCGATGGTAATATAACGGGTATCTGGCTCCTGTTTTGCTGAGGCCTTCTTTTTCTGAGTAATTTTCTTTCTTGCTGGTGTCTTTACCTGGGCTTGGGGCTGTGTTTTTTCTGCAGCAGGTATCGCCGGAGCAAGCTTTTTAACAGGTTGACTAGGTGTAGGAGTGACAGATATCACGCCCTCTTCACCTGCAAGCCTTGCACCAAATACCATGGGGTTATTTATAAGAAATATTTGAACTACCCATAAAAAGAAAAGGAGATATCTCATGTTTATTATTGCTCTCATGCTGTGTTTTTAACCTATCAATTATTTGGTTGCCCTTATCACTTCTTCAAACTCAGGCATGCCCCTCATGTTTTGTAGGTCTCTGTCCTTTCGAGCCCACTCTCTCGCCGATTTATTCAGTGAAATCGCCTTTTTCAGGTTTCCCAAACTTTTCATCACCTTCCCTTTCAATGCATAGAGACATGCCAAGTTGTAATATGGGTCTACATATTCTGGTTTTAGTCGAATAGCACTTTCAAGACTGTTTCTAGCCTCCGAATAGTTTCGCTGTTGAATATAGATAACCCCTAAATTATTCAAAACAAAAACATTGCCTGGCTCAAGCGCAAGAGCTTGCTTATAAAACCTCTGTGCTTCTTTCAAACGGCCGATTTTTTGAAAATATCTTGCCCTCTCATAAAAATTCGCTCCATTTACAGAGGCCTCTGCCTTATAGCTTACCACGGTCTTTTGATTCTCAGGGGCTGATATCGTCTTTTTATTTTTGAAATCGAACCATGAATTGACTGTAAAAGCAAGTAAAATGACAAAGAGAAAAATTAGCCAAAGAATTCTTGAAAAGAAAATACCCGGTTTTCCCTTGGAGCCTAATAATATTCTTTTGTATTTCGGAAACCTAGCATCTTTCTCTTTCTGTGCCTTTTGCAAGGCTTCGTGTATGTAGCTCATGGAACTTATCTGGTTTGCTTTGTTTTTTAGGTTTCTTGGGTTTGTTGTGTTTGTTGAGTTTCTTTCTGTTTTGATGCTTTCTGGTTTCGCAGGAGATATGTAATTAAGCCAGAATCCAATTTAGAAACTCTTTTGGCTTGCTCATAAATGTGATGGAAAGTTTCCTCTGTTATATGTTTTTGATCTAAAGCCACATAAGCTTCACTTTGTACTTCGGTTGCTGAACTTTTGGATATAAATAGGTACTGAATAAACTCCTTGTTCGATCTGCGGGAAAAGCCCTCAGCTATGTTACTCATAGACGATACTGCTGCTGCGGTAATCTGTCCACATAATCTAATGTCTTTTTGAAAATCCTTGCTCTCTTGTGTTGCTCGATAAACCAAATTTACCAACTTACGTGCTTCCTGCCAACAATGTAAATCTTCAAACCTTTTAATTTTCATCCTTTTAACGCAACAAACCCAATAGACGCAATAAACCCCATTAATCTGATAACTGATAAAAAAAAGCTCTGGTCCGGGGACCAACAATCCCATCGGGACTAAGTCCGAAATAGTTCTGGAATTTTATTACACAACGAAAGGTTGCATTTTCATAGATACCTGAAAGCTCCACCAGATATCCCAATTTTTTTAGAGTCTTCTGCACCCTCAAGACAGCCGGTGTACTCATCCCCTTAATTAAATCTACCCTTTTGCCTTCATAGGGATAAACCCAGGTAACCTTCTGCTCCCCATAGCTCTTAAAAAAATCCCTGCCAACATGCCTGTCCTTGCCGTCGGCATCTACTGCTATAGCACCATCGGCTACTACTTTACGGATCAGGAGATATCGAGGTGATGAGTCGGGATTAGAAGTAACACCTTCTGGAAAAGGGCTCGGAGATTCAGAGGGTGAAATGTGAGTCAAAAGGACTCGAAAAGGTTTTTTGAATCTCATAAAGTATTTCGGTTCTATATAGAAAGAAATCATCCCTACATTTCTTTCGTTTACATGGTTACCGTCTTCTTTTTTCTTATCAATATAAAGGTTAAAGAGGCCTACAATGCTCGTCTTTTCATCAAGAAAGATCGTTGCTGCTGGCTTTTTGGTTTCAAGAGCCCTTAATTGAGCATCCTTGGTTGTCACTACAGCCATTTTTTGCTTATCTGAAAAGAAGCCTAAAATATGCTCTCTAAAACTCCACCCAGCAAAACCTGCAATCATTATTAGTAACAGGAGGAGCGTAATAGATGACGCAACTCTTTTCCAAGGCCATCCCTTTATTCCATGCTCTGCTGCTATATCTCCACGGATTTCCTCGATAGCGCTCTCAACCATTCCTTTAGATATGTTATACTTTTCCCTGGCGTATGCAATAAGGAGTGCTCGATCACAAACAGCATTGATCCTTCTTGGATTTCCTTGAGAGTAACGGTAGATTGCCTTGAAAGCGCCATTTGTAAACCTCAAATTCCCCCTGCCACCTGCCACCACCAATCTGTGTTCCACATAGCCCTGAACATCCATGTGGGCCAGAGGCCTCAGCTCATAACGAACCATGATTCTTTCATTAAGCTGCCTCAAGGAAGAAGAGGCCAACAACTCTTTTAATTCAGACTGTCCCACTAGAACAATTTGAATCAGTTTCTCTTTTTCTGTTTCTAAATTTGAAAGCATCCGTATCTGCTCAAGAACCGTGTCTGAAAGGTTTTGAGCTTCATCTATTAAAAGTACCGCATTGCCACCAACACTAAAGGTTTCGAGCAGAAACTGATTGAGGCTATCAATATGTTCCTTTTTTGTTTGCACCCCCGGATCCAGATGAATACCAAACTCCTGATTTATTATCTCTAAGAGTTCCTTCTCAGTGATAAAGGAGTTGAATATCAGAGCGCTCTTTATAGATTCATCTAACTGGCCTAAGAGAGCACGGCATAGGGTAGTCTTGCCAGTACCGATACCCCCAGTAATGGAAATAAAGCCCTTCCGTTCGTTAATTCCATAAAGGAGATGATCAAGGGCTTCCCTGTGATGAGGGCTCAGAAAGAGGTATCGTGGATCCGGTGTTAGATTGAAAGGACTCTCTTTAAAACCAAAATAGGATGTATACATATAAAATTTAAAAGTGCCTAAAGTGAGCTAAAGTG
>DAOVDY010000175.1 GCA_030669265.1 Desulfobacteraceae bacterium
AGTCCCAGCCCCTTTTGGGGTAAAGGGTTTAAAAAGTGACATACTACTGAGAGCATCAAATAGGTTGCAACATCAGGGATGGTCATGAGGTCTTTTCTGAAGTGACTGGTGGAAGGCCGCTGTCCTTTTCACGACTTATCAGTGGGGGAAACCGCAGCCCCCGATTTATCGGGGGAATGCGGAGGGGGCAAAAATCCCCTACAGATAAGTCGTAGAAAAGACCAGGCCGAGAGCCTTGGAACGACAGATAAGATTTCATGACCATCCAATATCCTTCTCAGATATGTAGAATGCAAACAATAAAATGCTCTGCTTAGTAAGTTATATTTTAATGGAAGGAAGATGAGTGATTTCACCAATTAAAACAATAGCAGTGATTGGTGCTGGGGCCATGGGTGCCTGCTATGCGAGCAAATTTTATGAAATGGACAAAAATTGCATATCATTTGTGGCAGCAGGTGATCGCTATGACAGGCTTAAAGAAAAAGGGCTGATTGTGAATGAAAAGCATTATTTTTTCAATGTTGTCAGACCAGAAGAAAAGACGCCACCATCTGATTTTATCATAGTAGCTGTCAAACATCATCACCTTGAAGAAGCAATCAGGGATATATCGAACAGGGTGGGTGAAAACACCTTAATCTTATCCATTATGAATGGCATTGAAAGTGAAGAACAGATCGCTGCTGTCTATGGGACAGACAAAATGCTGTATGGTGTTGCAGTTGGTATTGATGCGGTAAGACACGCAAATAGTATCACCTTTTCCCAACAGGGGAAGTTGTTTTTAGGAGAGCCCAAGAATCTACATCTTACCGAGCCTGTCATGAGGGTTCAATCCCTTTTCAATCGAGCTGGGATTATATACGAAACACCTGAGGACATGATTCAAATACTTTGGTGGAAATTCATGATTAATGTGGGAATCAATCAGGCCTCGGCCGTATTAGGTGCATCCTATTCGGTTTTTCAGCATTCTCAAGAGGCCAGAGAGCTCATGGAATCGGCAATGAGGGAAGTCATAACCATTGCTAAAGCAGAGGGAATCCATTTATTTGAAGAAGACATAGAAAATTGGAATTCATTTCTCTCTACCCTGTCCCCACAGGGTAAAACCTCCATGCTTCAAGATGTCGAGGCTAAAAGGAAGACGGAGGTTGAAATGTTTGCAGGAAAAGTGATTGAGCTCGGGAAAAAACATGGGATTCAAACGCCAATAAATCAGACCCTTTATAGGTTAATAAAGGTCATAGAGGAAATTTATATACAAAGAGGCATAATTGGCCACAATCAAAGGTAAAAATCCTGGTGATCTGCCCGTTGGTCAGGTGAACGCTTTTTTGGGAGACTCATATTAAGATGAGGAAAATTAAATGGAAAAGGAAAATTACAAAAATAGGGTGAAGCAAATAATCGAGATTCTAGAAAAGGAATATCCTGATGCCAGAACTGCCCTTACCTTTAAGAGCCCGTTAGAGCTTTTGGTATCGACAGTCCTTTCGGCCCAGTGCACCGATGAAAGAGTAAATAAGGTAACCAAGGTGCTATTTAATAAATACAGGTCTGCAAAAGATTATGCTCGGGCAGATCTTACTGAACTGGAAAATGATATTAGATCTACTGGATTTTTTCGAAATAAGGCAAAATCCATCAAGGCCTTCTGCACCACTCTATTAGAGAAATTCAACGGGGAAGTACCGGACAACCTTAAGGACTTGGTATCTCTCCCTGGAATTGGGAGAAAGACTGCAAATGTCGTGCTTTCCGAGGTATATGGGATCCCTGGCATAGTCGTTGACACCCATGTTCTGAGGTTGAGTAAACTCATTGGGCTGAGTAACAACAAAGATGCCACTAAGGTAGAATTTGATCTTATGGAGATTGTTCCAAAAGAGAAATGGAGGCTCTTTTCGAACCTTCTTATGTTACATGGACGGTCTATCTGTGTTGCAAGAAGACCAAGGCATCAGGAATGTAAGATCGTTGATCTCTGTAAAGAGGGAGTCCGGTGGAAAAAACACTCTCTTAAGATATAGCAATTTTGAAAGAAAACGTGGACTAAAAAAATATGATCCAGTTTAATGCATTGCTCATCGCATTCCTTGCAGTCTTTGTCTTTCAATCGCTGTTTCAGCTTGCCCTAAACGTGATTAATATCACCCATTTACGCCGACACGGAAAGCATGTCCCCCGCGTCTTTCAAGATACAGTAGATAAAGAAAAATTCTCTAAGATTATATCGTATACAGCAGATTCTACCAGATTTGGCATTGTTGAAAAATTATTTGATCAGGCGTTATTACTTGTAATTTTATTGACTGGCTTTTTGCCCTGGTTCGTTGAAATAATAAATACATGGCACATAGGTTTTATAGGTGGCGGACTGATCTTCTTTGCCGTTATTACAATCATTGCTAATCTGCTTGATATTCCATTTGATCTCTATGGGACCTTTGTGATCGAAGATAGGTACGGATTCAATACCAGGACCATTAAATTGTGGATCATAGATTGGATTAAAGGTATAGCAATATCATTTTTTCTTGGTGGTATCGTTATCTTTTTTCTGTTGATATTGGTGTTCTATTTTAAAAATGCCTGGTGGTTTTTCGCATGGATAGTTATTTCAGTGTTTGAGTTGCTGATTATGTGGTTATATCCGGTGCTGATTGCTCCACTGTTTAATAAATTTGAACCAATTACCAATATGGAACTACAAAATAAGATCGCTATCCTCATGGGGAAGGCAGGGCTTGCAGTTAAAGGGGTGTTTCAGATGGATGCTGGTAAAAGGAGTAAACACACCAATGCCTATTTTACAGGAATTGGTAGAATTAAAAGGATTGTTCTATTTGATACCCTCTTGGCATCCCATCCTGATGATGAAATCCTCTCAGTTCTTGCCCATGAAACGGGTCACTGGATGAAAAAACATATTATCAAGCAACTTGTTTTATTAGAGATTCTATCTTTAGTTGGGCTGTTTATTGTAGCGAAATTACTTAACTGGCAGATTATGTATCAGACATTCGGTTTCCCGGAACAGATTGAATACGTCGGCCTATTTCTTGTGCCTGTCCTTTTAAGCCCTCTTAGCTATTTTATGAGGCCTGTAGGCTCAGCTATCTCAAGAAAATATGAAAGAGAAGCCGATGATATTGCTGTTAACTTGATGGGAACAGCCGGACCGATGAAGAATGCCCTAGTAAAGCTTAGCGCTGACAACCTGGCGAATTTGGCACCACATCCACTTTTTTCCTGGTTTAACTATTCACACCCGCCACCAGTTGAAAGAATAGAACGGCTTGAAAATATGACAGAAGATGTTTCAACAGCTTACCCGTGTTGTTAGTGCGTGGGCAAATCGCATTGGTGAATCTGCATCCATTCGGAAGTAGAGCGCAGGTTCAATCAACTCCAATTCCATTAAGGAAAATGTACTTTGTTTGGTGCGCACAAAGTCTACTCTCGCATAGAGCGGCCTCTGAGGGAGAGAGTCAATGACGTGTTGACTGCTGTGTAGCAACTCTGGCTCAGCAACTACAGAACGTATA
>DAOVDY010000215.1 GCA_030669265.1 Desulfobacteraceae bacterium
AGATACGGAAAATATGGTGAGATAAAAAGATTTGAGAGGTTGCGGAAAAATAGAAGAGATTTATCCTGTGGCCAGGGAAGATCTCGTTTTTTAAAAGATCGCACCGGAAAATCAAGGCTATTGAAGAAACATTTTCGTTACCGGAGCCTGAAGGATTAAAGGGAAAGGATTTCTTCATCATGGAGACTGTAACTATAGATGGCGTTATCTTACATCTGAGTCAACCCGATGAGTTACCAATGAACTGGGTCGGCAATATGGAGTTAGTAACCCAGATTAAGGCAGCGTGGTTGGTAATGGGTTCTGGTGATTTCCCCCTAAACCCACGCCTTATAGGAAAGCCCGGGGTGGGGAAAACTACCCTTGCCTATCATGCGGCCAGGCAGCTAAATCAACTTGTCTATCTCTTTCAGGCCACAATAGATACAAGACCAGAGGATCTGATTGTCACCCCAGTTATAAGCGACCAGGGAAAGATAAAATATATGGCGAGCTCTATTGTTACTGCCATGATCAAGGGAGGAGTAGCAGTTATTGATGAGGGAAACAGGATGAGTGAGAAAAGCTGGGCATCTTTGGCACCCCTGATGGACAATCGTCGTTATGTGGAGTCAATCGTAGCTGGTATAAAGATTAAGGCCCATCCTGATTTTCGGTTATGCACTACCATGAACGATGATGCTAGCACCTTTGATCTTCCCGAGTATATACATTCGAGGTTGCAGCCTCAAATTCTCATTGATTTTCCTGACAGGGAAGAAGAGAGATTAATTTTGTCCACAAATCTTCCTTTTGCAGACGAACAGATCCTGGACTATGTAGTTAATTTTCTGCAGGTAGCCCATGAAGCTCAGGAAAGATACACTGTAAGGGATGGTATTAATATTGCCAGATATGCATTGAAAAAACTGAGTATTGATATATCTAAGGAAGGCGAAGGGATGTCAGAGGAAAGAGTTATGCGCGCACTTAAAGAAGCGGCATCCATGATCCTGGACGACAACGCCGCTGAATATTTTGCTACCATGTTAGAGATGTATGGAGACAAAAAAACTATTTGAATGGAGAAATGTCAGGCTTGTTCCTATTTGTCATAATAGGGTTGAGTTTGCACTTGAGGTAAGAGATCAGTTTGCTTCCTTTAAGCCAGAGATTGTGGCGGTTGAATATCCTCCAACCATTGGTGAGAAACTATTAGAAGGTGTTAAAAGATTACCCCTCCTTTCAGTTGTTTACTACGAAGAAAATAATCACACCTTTATTTACCTCCCATTGGAGCCAACCGATGGACAGATAGAGGCAGTTCGGTTGGCACTTTCGAAAAACCTCCCTATCTATTTCATAGACAGGGATACAGAGGGATACCCTATAGACCGGTCACCCATGCCAGATCCTTACTCTATAAAAAGGATAGGATACTGGAAATATTGTCAGAGCTATCTCAAGGCTTACCCGGAAGGACTTCTGAGTAGACAGGATCAATTGAGAGAGCGAACCATGGCCTACCATCTTCAGAAACTGGATGGAGAGGAAAAGAGAGTTTTATTTGTAGGTGGACTTTCCCATCTTCCGGGTCTCTTAGGCTACCTTGATACACCCCAGGTACCGGTCATAGGCAGGAAGAGCAGAGAGGGTGTCATGCTTGCGCATTTACATAGGGATTCAAGCATGGAGATCATGACAGAGATGCCCTTTTTTGCCGCACGCTATGAGAAATTCAGGGGAAATCCTGCCATGGCTGAGCCAGATAGATTGCATGTCATTGATCAATTGATAGGGAAAGCAACTAAAGATTATGTTAAGAACAATAAAGAAGAGGTGACTGTAAGCCAGCTAAGGATTTTTAACAGGTTTGTCAGGAACTATGCCCTCTTAAGTGGATATCTAACGCCTGATTTATATCAGACCCTGATAGCTGCTAGAGGAGCAGTGGATGATAACTTTGCATATGAGGTTTGGGATAATGCAACGGAGTATCCCTGGCAGACAGAGATGCCTGGGTTACCGGTCCTTCGTATCAGGGGTGAGGACCTCTTTCTTGATCAAAAAAAGATCAAATTTCATAGGCATTTTAAAAGCCTACGCAGAAGACTGGTATCCGTGCCTGTAAAGAAAAGGCAAAAAGAGCGCTTCCTAGGGGAGTGGAAAAGGGACTTCAAGGGTTATTCCATCTGCTCATTCCAACCAGAGGATATAGTAATAGAGGGATTCGGAAATTATTGCAAAAAAAGGGCTTTAAAAAAGAAATCAGAGGAAAATTCCCGCGTTGTTCCTTTTGTTAGCTCAATAATGGACGGAATTGATATCAGGGAGACATTAAGGAATTTGAAAGAGGGAATTATATATGTAAGGGAGAATATTCCCCTAAAGGGAAAGGTAGGATCAGTGGTGTTTATTTTTGACCCAGATCTTCCTGATGCAGAAGGTAAGGAAACATTCCCATGGCGAATTACATGGTTAGGTGAAAACAACCAGGAATCAGATATGGCCTTTTACAGCACCACAGCAGGTGAGATGGTTATTGGACCTGGGATATCCCGGTGTCAGTATGGTGGATTCATGCTTACATTTCCACCCCTGAGAGTATATGATATTTGGAAGGATTCATTTTTCGATATTGCACAAAATAAACCAGAAAGGCTTTTTCTTGCTGCCATTGATTATTCCCTTGAACGGCATGTTGTGTATGTAGCCTCCTCACCACCAGCTTCATTGTGTGGATCATTTGCTTCCAGGATGAGGAAAAAGATAATCTACCTTCCTATTGGTATGTTTTCACCTGTTACCCTTAAAAAAATTAGGCAATTTCATGTATTAGATGGCCATCCGGTTAGACAATACGCAGACAGGTATATATGAGCCAACAAATTGCAAATTGCGGATTGCGGATTTAGGAATTTAAACATTCACCTTGTTAAATCCCTGTAAGGGGCCGCCAGAGGGCGGCATTTAACAGGGTGAACTCTGTGGAATTTCCGCTTTGCGGGACCCCCTATGGCCTGCCCTGGTGCGACTTGTTTGGAACACTAATTTGCAGGTGTAATACTTCGTAAGTAAAGGCTATAGAACTCAGTCCTTGCAAGCCAGGTCTGGGCCAGGGG
>DAOVDY010000061.1 GCA_030669265.1 Desulfobacteraceae bacterium
GCGTAAGGAGAAAATCCAGCTCAAAAACCTCTACACCCTTGAAGTCGTTCCCACAACAAGTATTCCTCGGCTTACCCCGAAGGGTATTTCTGTAAATCATTCCATTTTCGCAGGAAACAAGGTCTATTTCCTTGCTAATGAAGAAGAGCGGAGAAACACGCTTTATACCTACGATCCTGATATCAAAAAGCTTAAAAAGATTCCCCAGGCAATCGCAACATCTCCCTCAGGAAGCCTAACCGCCTCAAAAGACGGGAGACTTATACTGTACACCAGACTGAATGTCCAAAACTATGAGAATATCTGGTATGAAATCTGGCGATACAATCCGGATACCGGAAAGGACACGTTAGTAACCAACCGGGGTCGCTACCGGGCTATTGACCTTTCCCCAGACGAAACCAGACTCGCGGCGGTAAGCCAGAGGGGAGGAACGGCCTACCTTCTGGAACTCTGCCTCGATCAAGACTATACTGTTGCTAATGAGAAAGTGCTGGCTAAGGCCCCCCTGCAATACGACCTTTCCAGCCCCAGGTATTCCCCTGATGGTAGGAGCATAACCTTTGTGGAGGCAAACGACGATGGTTTTTTGCTGAAGCTTTACGACCGTAAGGCCAATACCGTTCGTATTCTCCTCGAGAGCAAGGATCAGATTATCTCGCCAACGTGGCACCCAAGTGGACAAAAGCTGATATTTGGCAGCGACGCAAATGGTGTCTACAACCTCTATGAAATCAGGGCTCGAGATGGAAAGCTTCCCACCCCACTGACTCATGTAACCGGAGGGCTCTTCTTTCCATCCTTTTCCCGCGATGGGAAGTTCATTTGTGCCACAGGTTATGATGGCCAGGGACCGTATTTAACACTAATACCCTATAACCCAAATCAATTCTTTGGAAAGGAGCTGCCCACAATAAAGCCTACCTGGAAAGGTGGGAAACGTCCCACATGGCTAAAGAAAGAAAAAGAAGGGTCAAAAAAGGTGGTGCAGGAAACACGTGAGGAAATGGTCGAGTCAAAAAAATATAATTCTTTCACCAATTCTCGGTTTGATTACTGGTCGCCATGGCTCACTGCCAGTACTGACGGGGTACAAGGAGGTGTGGGGGCGTCCTTTTCCGATCCCACCGGCTTTCAGGAACTAAAACTCCTCGTCGGGTGGGAATCGGAGTACGACACCAAATTAGGTGCAGTCCATTATTACTATAGAGGTCTTATCCCACAGTTACACCTCTACGCCGTGGCTGACCAGGAGGTATTTCCAGACTTGCTTGTGGAATCTAACCAGACGACCGCTTTCGACCATGCCGAGGAAATACAAAGGTACGGAATAGCTGCCGAATTCCCCTATCTCAAGCTGGAGCGTCAAATCACTTTAGAAGCAGGCTATGAGTATAGAACCAGAGATTTTATCAAGGAGGTCGAAGAAAAACGCAGGGGCGTGATCCTATCGGTTGAACCTACAACAAAGAATGAGGGCCTCGTCTGGGGCCGAGTAAGCTATTTTGACGGTGACTATTTCGGGAGAAGCAGTTCGATCGAGGACGGACGACTGATTTCAGTTGGGGGCGAGGTGTCCAGACCATCACTTGGCGGCGAGCTTTCCAGGTCTCGCTACGTGGCAAACTGGAATGAGTACCTTTCAGTACCAAGACTGAAGAACCATGTTGTCAAGGCCTCCACAGCTTTCGGATATGGTACAGGCGATCGCACAGCACAAGGCCTTTTTGGTCTCGGAGGCCTGGGCAGCCTTATCCAAGAGGATTCACCGGGCATACCGCGTACCTTGAGCCTCAGGGGGTATGAATCTAATTTCCAGACTGGCGATAGGATTCTTAAGGCAGCCCTCGCTTACCGTTTCCCACTTAAAGATTTCTCAAAAGGACGGGAAGGGATTTTTCCGTTTTACTCCAGGCAGCTTTTTGCTGAGGTTTTCTATGAGGGCGGGCGGACTTGGGACGATGCGGGCCGTGGGGACGACCGTGGATGGATCAACTCCTATGGAGTCGAGGTGAATTATGCAATGAAAATTCTCCGCTATCTCGCTTTTTCGCCTGGAGTTGGCATAGTATATGTATCTGACATGCCGGAAGATGACGAGGACGACAACAAAATTCAGGCCTATGTGACCATAAAGGGGTGGGTAAATTTCTGATGCCATCCATCACCCAGAAACCCTGTTTGATCTCACCATCTCCAAGTTCGTTGAAACGTGGCAATAAGTACAATTCGCTCCGCATCAACAGCGGCCGCGAATTGCAATGCCGCTCCCCCACCAAAAGGATGCCCAAGCAAACGTCGTCGTCTCGTCAAATCCTTCTGCTTCACGTTTAAATGCAGCCCCAACGCCTTCAGTGCACCGAAGGAAGATTCAACAAGGTATTTCGGGCGCATGATGCCCAGGTGCCTGTCTAGGGGGTAGGTGACATCTGAAAAATCCTACAGGAAAAGTATGGCCACTCATGAGGAATTAGTTAAGGACAATTGTTTGTCCATGCATGAGAATAAGAAAGGCTTCCCTGGGAAGCCCTTTTCTCTCGAGGGCTCTCTTGAGTCTCTGGGGTGGCTCATCAAGGGGTTCGTCGGTGAGTATGAATGTACCCCAGTGGATAGCCACCGATTTTCTGGAGCGGATATCCAGATGAATCTGCAAGGCCTCCTCTGGAGAAATATGGTGATACCGTATGAACCATCGCGGCTCATAGGCACCTATCGGAATTGCAGAGAGATCAAAGGGACCTAAAATCTCGAACCAATTTCATTAAGCTAACACAGTGGCCCCTTTTCCCTTGACACATAATCCTGTTTCTTCCTATACTTTTTGTTTAAACAAAGGGAATCCTTCAACTCAATCAATCAATTCATGAATACGCCTCAGGGAAAAACTCTTTATCCTTATGTGCTTGATCATAAACCGGGATTCTTTCTCAACTGGTTTCTCTACAGGCTTTTTAAAAGAGTAAGCCTTAGTGAAAGCATGAAAGAAGACCTGAAGCAGATGCACAGAGAAGGTACAGTAGTCTATGCAATCAAGTATAGGGGGCAGTTGGATTACCTTCTCTACCATTATAATTTCCGCAGAAAACGTTTACCGTATCCCACAATAGCCTTTGACCTCAATATTTCTATGCTATTACCTTTTACCCGCTTCGTAAAAGTTATTGTATCCCAAATTTCCTCTCTGCTTCAGCACGGTCATCTTCCAAGCCCGTATCATTCAGGATTTTATAAAAATGCCATTCAAAAGGGTACTACATCCCTTATCTTTCTTATTGATCCGAAGGGTTTTATCAGGCACTTTATTCATGCAGAAAAGGACCATCTGCAATTCCTCCTGGAGACACAAAAAAATATGGATCGTCCCATTTTTATCATTCCGCAACTCGTCCTCTACAAAAAGACACCTGAAAGGGACTATTCAACCTTAACTGACATATTTTTTGGGTTCAAAGACCATCCTGGCGTTATAAGAAAAATTGTCCTTTTCTTCAGGCACAATCGTCGTGCCTTTATCGACTTTGGCCGTCCCCTGGATCTAAAGGCCTATTTAGAAAACCAACCACCTACAAGACCTCTCTATGATATGGCTGCAGAAATAAGGCAGATGCTTATCAATAGCATTGACAAACAGAAAAGGGTGATTCTAGGACCGATCATGAAATCCAGACAGCAGATCAAGGAATCGGTCCTTATGGACGAAAGCATCAACAAGGAAATTGATATACTGGCCTCTGGCAATGAAAAAAGGCTCAAGCAGCTTAAAAAAAAGGCTGGGGAATATTTTGAAGAGATCGCTGCAGATTATAACATTACCTATATACAGGCTTTTATTACAGCATTAAGCTGGTTTTGGAAAAAGATCTTTGAAGGGGTAGATGTGGATATGGATGGCCTTGCACGAGTGAGGGAATGGGCTCGAAAAGGAACACTGATTTATGTTCCTTCCCATAAAAGCCACATCGATTACCTTATCCTCAATTATATACTTTATAATTATCATATGCATACCCCCAGGGTTACTGCTGGAAAAAATATGGCCTTTTGGCCAATGGGGCCAATTTTTAGAAAATGCGGTGCCTTTTTCATCCGTCGCTCTTTCAAGGGTGAAAAACTTTATTCAGAGGTATTTCAAAGGTATATTAAATCACTTCTTGAAGAAGGACACCCTATTGAATTCTTTATTGAAGGTGGCCGAAGCCGAAATGGCAAATTGATACTTCCCAAAACTGGCCTCCTCTCAATCCTGCTTCGTGCCTATCGTGAAGGATTTTGTAAAGATCTGATATTTGTTCCCGCTTCTATAATTTATGACCGAATTATGGAGGAAAAATCCTATCAGAAAGAGATTGAGGGAAGTCTTAAGGAAAAAGAAAATTTCAGGCAGATCATAAAAGCTAGACGCTTTCTAAAAAAAAGATATGGAAAAATTTATATTCGATTCAATCATCCTTTTTCATTGAATGAGTATCTGTCTCAAATAGATTCATCAATAAAAAATGTTCCCCGTCACCTGGCCTTTCATTTAGTTCAGTCAATAAATGCTGTCTCTCTCGTAACACCTCTTTCGCTAACCGCTACGGCCATTTTAGCCAATCACCAGAGGGGATTCCATTTTTCAGAACTGGCCGAAACAGTAGACATTCTTTTAAGATTTATAAAGAGGTATAACGTCCCTACAGCCTCCACCCTTGTTGATTCATCAAAAACAATGGAGGGAACACTATCACTGTTAATCAACCAGAGGGTTGTTGATTCTTTAAAAGATGCAACAGGAGAGGAGGAAACTTTTTACTATGTAGATGACGATAAAAAAATAAAGCTTGAATATTATAAAAACAGCATCATCCATTTTTTCATTCCCCACTCCTTTGTAGCAATATCGCTTTTAACTGGTGCTGAAGAGGAAAAGGATCTCAAATCAATTATTTCCGACTATGCCTTTTTGAAAAATCTTTTTAAGAACGAGTTTGTTCTTGATGAGAAGGAGGATCTCCAAGAAAAAGCCATCTCTTTAACGGAATATTTTCTGGATTGCACCTTTTTATCCAGATCTAAGGGGAATGGGGGATACACAATAACAAAACTCGGTTTCAATAAACTACCCATCTGGGCCGCTCTGTCCAAAACATTCCTTGAATCATATTGGATTGCTGCCAAATCGATGAGCCAACAAAAAAATAAAGATGGTAAAATAGAAGACCTTTTAAAAAATATGAATTACCTTGGAAAACGATTTCATAAACAAGGAGTTATTGATCATATCGGCGCCCTCTCCGAACTCAATTTTAAAAACGCCATAAGCTTCATTAATAAAGATGTTCTGAAACTTCAGGGGGATTCAAAAGAAGATAGTCCACATGATTTTGAGAGACTTCCCCAGCTCAGCCAGAGATTATACAAATTATCTCATTACAGATCATAGAGTGCATTTAATTCACTATGCTTATTACCCTCCTCTCCATTTGAACTCCCATTCAAAGTCAACTGCCATCCTCAAGTGAAAATGAATTCTTCCTCACTCTCTTTATCTGGTGCCCCCTTTTCTTACAATTTCCACACTTCTCACGAGCAAGGAGCCCATCAATTTTT
>DAOVDY010000206.1 GCA_030669265.1 Desulfobacteraceae bacterium
TATAAGAATTAGCTTATTGGTGGTGTTTTAAATGAAGCCAATAATAAAGGCCATTAAAGATATAATATTTGAGGCATGGAAGGTCGCTGATGGAGTGGCACGCGGTAAGGCATTGGAGATCATTGAATATGAGGCTGAAGAACTGGACCACATTTTTGGAATTCTGGTTTTAGGTTCTTTTGTCGGTTTGCCGTCGCCACCAATGCAGATTTCGCTAGATTTGATGCCTCTTATGGAGCAAGAGCTAATGCTCATGATGGAAAAGGTTGATACCGCCCACGAACCAATATCAGACCTTTTTTCAGTGTTAGACATAGGTTAACAATGGATAAAGCGACCAATATCTTTTTTATGGGTAAAGGTGGGGTTGGAAAATCCACCGCAGCAGCGCTCAATTCGCTTTTTTTGGCCCAAAAGGGGTTTCAGGTACTGATTGTTTCACTAGATCCTGCCCACAATCAATCCGATATTTTTGAAACAAGCCTTTCAGATAAGCCGGAAAAAATTGCTGACAATTTAATGGGGATAGAAATTGACCAAGATTATTGGATCAAGCAATACCTTAAAGATGTTCAGAATCAAATCAATAAAGCCTATTCCTATTTAACTGCCTTTAATTTAGATAAATATTTTAGGGTAATGAAACACTCTCCAGGTCTTGAAGAATACGCTTTAATATTAGTGTTCAAAGATATCGAGCAAAGGTTTGGCCACCTTGATTTTCTGATGTTTGATATGCCGCCCACTGCCTTGGGATTAAAATTCTTTACGCTGCCTACACTCTCCTTGATCTGGATAGAACAACTCTTGGCATTACGAAAGGAGATTATCAAAAAAAGAGATTTAATTACCAAAGTTAAATTGATTAAAAAGGAGGTAGAAACAGATAAAATTCTAAATAAAATCAATGAGATGAAGAAAGATTATCAAAACCTGAAAAACATTTTTGAAGATTGTGAACAGACACACATAAATTTAGTTTTAAACCCCGATAAATTGTCATTAGCTGAATCAACCCGCATTGTTGAGGCCTTGCATGATATTAATATTACCTGTAGTCAAATTATCAACAATAAAATGCAGCTACATTCATCATGCGATGATATTAATACTACCTTTTCAGATATTCCCATATGTAAGTGCCCCTATTCAGAAACACAATTAATTGGGCTTACTAATTTAGAGCAGTTTTTAAAAGCAAACGATAGTGTGTTGGAAGAACAGGTGAATCATCTCCTGCCATCTTACGCAGAAAAATAATTCTGCATTCTCACATCTTCCCCTCTTTTTATTTCCCGAGTAGATTTCAGCGCTATATTTTATTCATAGAATAGTAAGTAATCAGCTGTCAGTATTCAGCTACACCCTTTTGGTTTAACGTAGCATATGATAATTGATTTTGTTATATTGAGAATTATGCATTGTGTATTATTTTTGAATCAGGTGACTCAATGAAAAAACATAGAAAGATCGGACTGGCATTGGGTGGTGGCGGTGCAAGAGGCTTTGCCCATATAGGGGTTATGAAGGTTCTGGAAAAAGAGAAGATAACGCCTGATATTATTGTAGGAACGAGCATAGGCTCTATTGTGGGAGGTGCCTTTGCAAGCGGGATGAAGATTAAAGAAGTGGAGAAGAAGGCCGAGACTTTTTTAGAAAGTGATCTATATCAATCGTCCGAGCTTAAGGCTATGGGGGATGCAGAGAGTGGAGCCGAACAAAGGCTGAGCAGGCGGATTCAGTCTTATTTTATGACCAAGATCCGATTGGCCCAAGCACTCTATAGGCCCAGCATTTTGCAAATAGATGAAATGCAGGAGTTTGTGAACTTTTTTATACCTGATATACAAATAGAAGAAACAATAATCCCTTTTAGAGCAGTAGCAACCGATCTAAGGAATGGTGAGTGCGTTGTCCTTAAAAAAGGCTCTTTGCGGCGTTCAATACTAGCTAGCTCTGCTGTTCCTGGTGCTTTACCCCCGGTTGATATTAACGGAAGACAATTGTCTGACGGTGGAATTATTTGTAATGTGCCTGTACAACATCTTTTTGAAGAAGGCGCCCAAGAAGTAATTGCAATAGCTGTGGATAGGGATATAGCTTTATGCTCGGAGCTTCAAACAGCTGTGGACATATATGTAAGGGCTGGCGAGATACAGGGATTTCACCTGGAGAAATACAGCCTTGAAAATGCCGATATTGTTATTAGGCCACAAATCGGCGCCATTCATTGGACTGATTTTTCCCGATCCAAGGAATTAATCTCTCTTGGCGAAGCAGCGGCTATGAAAAACCTTTCTGAAATACAAAGGTTGGCGAAGCGAATCTATAAGCGGGACTTAATGGATGGGCTAAAGAGGTCAGCAAAGAAGCTTTTTGGTGTCACACCATCAAGAAGCGGGTAATTATGCTCAGATAGATCAGGAGTCCAAGGATATCGTTTGATGTGGTAATGAATGGTCCTGCAGCTAATGCCGGGTCAATGTTGAACTTCCTAAGAAGAAAAGGAACAAATGCTCCAAAGGAGCCGGAGAAGAGTATTACTGTGATCAGGCTCACCCCTACCCCTAAACCTAATTTGGGATCAGATAACCAGAAAGCTACTACAAGCCCTAACAAGATACCGCATAGAATACCATTTATCAAGGCTACCCACAATTCTGTTAAAAGCCTTTTGCCAGTATGGACTATGCTTATATCACCTGTTGCCAGCCCCCTGATGACAACAGTGGCTGCCTGGGTGCCGGTGTTCCCACCCATTGCCATTATTACTGGTATAAAAAAAGATAGGGCAAGTATTTTTTCAAGAGAGCCATGAAAGTGGTTAATTACAATAGCTGATATAAGCCCTCCAAAGAGACCCAAAAGTAACCACGGAAGGCGTGCCCTGGATATTTTCAATGCTGATTCTTCAGCAATTTCCTGATCCAAAACACCTGCCATCAGAGAGATATCCTCGCTGGCCTCCTCTTCAATGACATCTATAATATCATCGTTGGTGATTCTCCCGATCAGCTTGTGCTGGCCGTTTACTACGGGTACGTGGGTGAGATCGTACTGTTTAATGATTCTGGCCACCTCTTCTTGGTCAATGTCCGCATCTACACTGATAACATCGGAATTCATTATATCTTGTATCTTTGTGTCTATTGGCTCGAGGAGAAGATCTTTCATAGAGACAACTCCTACCAATTTGCCAT
>DAOVDY010000268.1 GCA_030669265.1 Desulfobacteraceae bacterium
CCGGCTTATATGTTCCATGCCTGCTTCATTATCCATAACCATATATGGATAGTTGTCTATAAGTTCCCCCAAATACATAGATAATAGACTGTTAGCGGCGCAATAACATCCAGCTCCTTCTGGCCTGCCCATGGCAATAAGGTCAAAGCCTTCTCCCTCAACTACTGCCTCTGCCAACTTCATCTCCATAAACATCTGTTTGGTCATTCCCTGTTGAACCACCCCATCTTTCATTTCCTCCCGAGCTGTGCCTAAAGTTGCGTCGAGGGGAACCCCAAGAACCTCATTGAGGTTGGAGTTTGAATCAGCATCGACTGCCAATATAGGGGTTTTACCCTTTTGAACCAAATACTTGATTAAGAATCCAGCAACAGTAGTCTTACCTGTTCCTCCTTTTCCAGCCATAGCTATTGCATAAGGCATTTTTTCTCCTTTCTGGTGCCTAAAAAAATGATCTTCTTTAGTATCAATGATATTCTAATCAATGATTGTTTCACTGTCAACGATGGAGAGTGATAGAATCAAGGTTCATATTTTTTGTTACCCGTTTATCGTTTTCCGATCACCGAAATATACTAAAGCCTGGCCATGGTCAATGGAAAATGGGCAACGGTGAACGGTTACTATTTTTACATTATTCTTGCCTTGACATTTTTTCTTATTAAGGTAAATTACTTATCACTTAGCTTAGGTTATACTGACCCTGGGATTGTTTTATAATTGAATTATAAGTGTTTAATATATTTAAATAATTGAGGAGATTATATGGTAAAAAAAATTGATCAGATTAGAAATATAGGATTGATAGGTCATAGTGGTTGTGGAAAGACATCACTGGCAGAGGCCATTCTTTTTAACAGCAAGTCGACAAACCGATTGGGAAGGGTGGATGACGGTAATTCTATTATGGATTTTGAACCGGAAGAGATTAAAAGAAATGCCAGCCTCAGTACTGCCTTTCATCCCTATACATGGAAGAGCAGGAAATTCGATCTTATAGATACGCCGGGCGAAAACGATTTCCTTTCTGATACCAAGATATGTCTTCAGGCAGCAGAAGGGGCTCTGGTTGTTATTGATGCCGTTGACAGTATTAAGGTAGGCACAGAAAAGGTTTGGGACTTTTCTGAGAAATATAATTTACCCCGGGTGATATTCATTAATAAACTGGACAGGGAACGAGCTGATTTTTATAAGGTTTTAGAGGAAATTGAAAGCACATTCTCTATTAAAGTAACGCCTATATATCTTCCTATTGGATCAGAAAGAGACTTTATTGGAGTAATAGATCTGATAAAATTAAAGGCGAATCTCTATAAAAATGATAGCTCCGGTTCCTTCAAAGAGGGAGAAATCCCGGATTCAATGGCCGAGATTGTAGAGAAATGGCGTGAGAATATGGTCGAAAATATTGTCGAGGCCAATGATGATATAATGGAAAAATATCTTGATGGACAGGAACTCACGCCAAAAGAGATAGAAGATACCTTTATAGAAGGAGTGGAATCTGGCACTGTAGTGCCTGTTATTCCAGGATCCGCCACCCTTAATATAGGTGTAAAACAACTCTTGGACATTATTGATCAATCTTTGCCGTTTCCAATTGAAAGAGGAAAGATTAAAGGTCATAAAGTGGACAGTCAGGAGGAGGTGGAATTTGATGCAGTCGATGATGCCCCATTTTCAGCTTTAATCTTCAAGACATTAGCAGACCCTTTTGCAGGGAAACTCACTCTTTTCAAGGTTATGTCTGGAAAGATAGATTCAGAATCTACCATATTTAATTCAACAAAAAAGGTAAAAGAAAAATTAAGTCAGTTATTATTAATCGAAGGTAAAAAGCAAACCCCTATCAATACAGCTAGTGTCGGCGACATAGCAGCTGTGGCTAAGCTAAAAGAGACCACAACTGGCGACACTATTTGCCAGGTAAACAATCCTATCGTTATTAGACCAGCCGAGCCATTACCGCCAACTATTTCTTTCGCTATAGAGGCTACAGAAAAAGAGAATGAGGATAAAGTCTATTCTTCTCTGGCCAGATTGGTTGAGGAAGATCCCACTCTTAAAGTAGACAGAGATCAATCAACATCAGAAATTATCCTATCCGGAACAGGCCAGATTCATCTGGAGAATACAAAAGACAAATTAAAGAGAAAATTTGGTGTTGAAATTAAGCTTAATACTCCTAAGGTCCCTTATAGGGAAACCATCAAAAATTCAAGAGAGAAGATAATATATAGACATAAGAAACAGTCCGGAGGCAGGGGTCAGTTTGCTGAGGTTCATTTTGATATCTCTCCCTTGAAAAAAGGAGAGGGGTTTGTGTTTGATGAAGCATTAACTGGAATGAATGTACCCAGGAATTTTGTTCCAGCCGTTGAAAAAGGAATAATAAATGCTATGAAGAGTGGAGTTATGGCGGGATATCCAGCTGTATATCTAAAGATTCGATTTTTTTATGGAAAATATCATGATGATGATTCATCAGAAATGGCCTTTAAAATTGAATCTTCCTTGTGCTTTAAAAT
>DAOVDY010000034.1 GCA_030669265.1 Desulfobacteraceae bacterium
TATTGCACCCAAACTCTATCTATTAACGTAAACAATTTTTTGACTCTCTCTCCAGTTAGGGCCGAGATGTTTATTGTGGGTACAAAAGAGACAAAACCCAGCTGTCTGTCAATTGAATTCTCTAAGGATTTAATTAACGGAGATTTATTTTTCACAAGATCCCACTTATTAAAGGCTATTACCATGCCACAACCCCTCTCAAGTGTATATCCGCAGATTTTTGTATCCTGGTCATATATGCCCGCTTGAGAGTCGAGTAAGATAACAGAAATATGGCACCTATTAATTGCCTTTAATGCTTTCAGTATTGAAAATTTTTCAATTTTTTCCTTAACTCGACCCCGTCTTCTAATCCCCGCAGTATCTATTAATAGATAGGATTTTCCTTCTCTTTCAAAGGATATGTCCACAGAATCTCTGGTAGTTCCTGGCAGTTCACTAACAATTAATCTTTCAGATCCAATTATTCTATTGATAAGTGAAGATTTTCCAACATTAGGGCGACCGATAATCGCTATCTTTATTCGGCCTTCATCTTCTTGAGGGCGTTCTATAATAGGAAGATCCCCAATGAGCTGCTCCATAAGGGAGCCTATTCCATATCCATGAGCCGAAGATATGGGGAATACCTTGTCAATACCAAAGGAATAGAATTCCATGCTCAAATGCTCATGTTCCGGGCCATCAATCTTGTTTACCGCATACAATACCCTTTTTTGGGAGTACCTTAGAAGCGTGAGCAACTCTTCATCAGCCAACACAGGACCAGTCTTCCCATCAAACAAGAGAATAACCAAATCTGCTTCCTCAATAGCCATCTCCACCTGTTTCTTTATCCTATCTAAAAGTTCCCTTTTATCAGAAGAGTCAAAACCACCTGTATCAACAATAACGAGATTTCTGTCATCCCATTCTATAGTAGCATACAGGCGATCCCTGGTTACACCAGGAATATCGTCAACAAGGGCATTCCTTTTTTTTGTTAAACGGTTGAAAAGGGTGGACTTACCAACATTGGGGCGACCAACTATGGCGACGATAGGAAGCATTCTGTGGGTATATATAAAAAGGATGAAGATTTCAAGTTGATAAAGATCCAATTCAGGGTAAAGCCAAAGAATAGGGTATAGGTATTTTTGGCCGAAGACTAAGTACCATAGTTCGTAGATATGATTACGTATTCTGATCTTAGAAACTCATTGGTTTCTCTCGCTCGCTCCTTGCAGTCGCTAGAGCTCACAGAGTTCACAGAGGTAAAGAAAGTTTGGTCTGATTTCTTCAGAAGGAGAAATCAGACCAAATGCTCAGCCCCTTTCAGGGCAAATTTCCAGCGATAGCTGGATTGGTATTTGATCTGGATTGCCCTCTCAGCAATCCAGATCAATGCTCTGTGTCCCCCGTGGTCTCTGTGAGAGATAAAAGAATATCCACAATCAATTACTTCTGTCATTATATGTCATCGAAGTTAAGAAACTGTGCACTTAGGTAAACTCCATGAGAGATTTTGGGGAGGGATTTAAACCTCTCCCACGTTTATTCGTTCTTTTCCTCTGCCATACATGGCAAGACTTTATTTCTTACGGGGTAAAATTATGTAGAAATCATTTCCATTCTCTTGTGGCTTGCACCCTACATGTCCTCCATGGAGTTGAACTATATTATAAACAAAATGAAGTCCATGGCCTGAGCCACTTTTAATTTTACCTTTGGGAATCTTGTAGCCATCTTCAAATATCAGGACTGCTTCTTTTTTTGAAATGGGTTTACCAGTACTAAATAGACTAAATTTTAGGCCATTCTGGATTTCATAAGTCTCCTCATCCACTATATCCATAGTGTAAGAGATATATTTTTGATAGTTACCATTCTCATCCAGGGCTGGCTGACAATACTTTAGGGCATTGGAGAGAAGATTGGCAAAGACTTGAGCCATAAGACCCAGGTCAATAAATATAGTCATATCACTATCTGAAGGCACATGTTGTGGTTCAATGATATCTATTCCTCTCCCAGTTAATCTCTTCCTATAGTGTTCCAGCTCTGGTAAAAATATATCATTTAGGAGATTGTAAGATCGTCTCTTGAGCACATAGCTTCCGGTCTTGAAATGTTCGCCCCGAAAGAGTGTTTCGATAAAGAGACTTAAATGCTTAAAGTGGCTTTCAAAGTCTTCCATCTTTTTATCCATATTATGGTGGATCCTGTGTAGATTATTAACTGCTTGATTAATCTGTTTTTCTGATGAATTTTTACTGAGTTCAAGTTTAGGAAGGATAGAATTAATTTTTTCTAATTGTGAAAGATTTTTGTTTAGGTTTTTTTTCATATTGATCAAAAAGGCCTTATAGTAAAGATTTGGTGTAATCACATTGTGTTCAATGTCTGATACAAGTTGGTTGATAAATCGAATGTGTTCTATACTTTGTTCAACAACGAGCTTATTATGCATATTATAGCCGACCCTGTTGGCATATTTCTGAAAAAAGAGAAATTGATTATCACCCATTTTTTTGACCGGATATATCTCTAACATGCCTAAAATTTGGTTATCTAAAAAAAGAGGGACCTTATCTGCTAAGATCTTTTTCCCTATGATAGGGAAGACATAAGAGGAACCTGCTCTATAGGGGCTATGATGAATGGTAATATCTGCCCTGGCCGGCTTAGGGGAACTCAAAAGACCTTCAGGGCTGCAGCAATGAAGCAGAAGAGCACTATCTTCGGGCCTGATTGTATAAATACAACTTTCATATTTAAAAAAGAATTTTATTACTGCAACTGCTATTCTGTAAAGATTATTGAGGGTGGCGAATTCCTGGGCCAGGTCAAAGAAGGCAAAGATGGCCATTGATTCCCTAGAACTAAATTTATAGGCAGTATAATCCTTCTCTTTCTTTTTTAAAAGTGCGAGTGCCTGATCTAGATTGTGAGCCAAGAATTCCTCCTTGATCTTTATGGCTAAAAACGTGGCTTTCTATATATCTTTGACCTTTTCATATCTATTTTGTAATGATAACAGATTGCACCTATGTTGAAAAGCTAAAGTTTAATGAGTAATAGCAATACGCTGTTGTTTAGAGACAACGAACAATAGATATGAGGTAACTATTCAGGTTTCCCGATTTCATCGGGAAATCCTAAACCGGACAAACTGATTAGTGACGATATGATTAAAGAAGATAGATCCACACAGCGAAGATGGGATGGAACTGCCTTTGAGCCAGATCCGTACCTTTGGGTTCAATTGGAAAGAGAAACGCCAGAAGAGATTTGTCGTAGAGCCCTTGTGAACTATGATCATGAAAAAGGATTTTTGCTCCCTTTTTTAAACCAAACCTTTCAGATTTTACCAACGAAAAGGTCTATTATTCCCTTATATAGGCATGCACCTACAATTAAATCATTTGAGTTTGATCTTATTATTCTTACTTACCTGCTCAGGGTGACGGCAATCAATATATGTGGAGAATTAGTAAATGAAAAACAAATCCCTGGCGGAGAGACATTTTTTCGTGGACCCCACTCTCTTAACACACGCCCCATGGAGGAAATATTCGGGGAGGACAGTGATGCATTTCTGTCAGCCGGCAGAAAACTTAATGGGGAGGTGAAGAAATTAGGAGATGCTGGCATTTGTTTACCTGTGTTTCCAAGAGTGCCTGTGACCTTGATCCTTTGGGCAAAAGATGATGAATTCCCAGCAGGGATAAAGGTAGGTTTTGATAGCACTATATCAAGTCATCTCCCATTGGATATTATTTGGGCTATGATAAATGTAATTTCTAAATGGATGACACTATCTGTTTGAAAAAATAGAAGGCGGTCAGCAATCGGCATTTGTGTGCTGAATGCGTACAATCAAGCGATTGCCTCTTTTATGATTGGTTCAAATTGATCCATTAGCCTTAGCGCTATATTGTTTTGGGTGGACACAATCTCTTTAAGA
This sequence comes from Desulfobacteraceae bacterium, assembly GCA_030669265.1. Lineage (GTDB taxonomy): Bacteria > Desulfobacterota > DSM-4660 > Desulfatiglandales > B25-G16 > B33-G16. The sequence continues at coordinate 3,947 of DAOVDY010000034.1, forward strand.
ATATCTTTGTTGATTAACGGATTAATCAATATAGCCCTTAAAACTACTATTCTTTGGGGCCTATACTGGGTTGACTCCAGAGTGGTTCTGGAGACAAAAGTAGTATCATCTCGTCGTATGGACTTTTGCAATAATATATTTAAGTTATTGAGCACGCTATTTATTTTTCTTATCTTTTTTGTAAGATCCCCTATATCATTTTTATTCGAGAGCGTTTTTTTTCTCTCCACACATTCATTTAATCTCGTCATTATATGTTGCGGAACGAGGCGATAGTTTAGAATAAAAAGCTCAGGATGGTTTAATATCTCAAAGTTTCCAGATTCCTCTAATATTCTTTTAAAGGTAAATGTTGCTTCCCGTGCCTGTCCAAAAAGCAATCTATATCCATCCCTGCCTATAATTTTGAGCGAAGCCCATGGTTTTAGGCATGCAAAAGGCCTTGATCCCTCTATAGTGAAACGCCCTGTGTCAACACTATCTGGACGATTTACATATTGAGAAATGGTTTTAAGATGATCCAGATCCTTCTCGTTGCGGAAAACTACAATACCCATTGACATGGGGCAGTAAAGTAATTTATGTGCATCAACAGCTACAGAATCCGCCTTCTCTATTCCCTGAAAGAGCGATCTGTATTCATTCACTATTAAGGCAGAACCACCCCAGGCAGCATCTACATGGAAATACGCATTCTCCTGCCTGGCAATATCGCCAAGTTCCACAAGATTATCTATATTACCCGTCTCGGTCGTGCCAGCAATACCTATTATGGACATAATCTTCGTTTTTTTGCCTTTTTCCAAATCATTTCTTTTTATATTTCGTATAGTTTTTTTCAAGGCCTCGATGTTAATCCGATTATACATATCTACTGGTACGTAAATAACATTTTTTTCTCCAAGGCCGAGAAGATTTGCTGACTTTCTAATTGAATAATGGCCTCTTCTGGAAACAAGTACAACCATTCTGGAGTAACCATAATAATTCAATGCGCCTTCCACTCCAGCCTTTCTAATGCCAGGAAAATTTTTATCGATCGGAAAGGCTCTTTCCCTGGCAACCATCAGCGCAGTCAGGTTGCTTATCGTGCCTCCTGATGTAACGTTACCAAGAGCAATCCTGGGATTCTGAATATTTTTACGATAAAATTTATCATCACGATTAAAAATAATTCTATGCATCCAGGAAATGAGCTCTCTTTCTACAAAACTGGAGGCCTTTGCAGTTTCTATCTTTACCTGATTTTGGTTTAGTGCAGCGATAATTATCTCTAAAAGTATCATAAAATAGGGGATAGCACTGGTCATATGCCCAATATAGTGAGGGCTTCCAACCTTAACAGAATGAACAGTAACCTTGTTTTTGATCTCTTGGAGCACATCCCTGATGAGATGGGGATCTTCTGGTGTTGAGATCTGATTAAAGATCTGGGCTAACTCAGGTAGCGTTATTTTTTTGTGAAGGCCTTTTTTCTCCTGAAAGAATTCATGAATCATCTCTAAAACGGCATGACCAAACTCCATAAATTTATCTGGAGAGTCAGGCATAATAAATAGTTTACGAAGATAATCTAAACTAGACTCAACCTTTTTCACCTATATTCTCCTTTTATCCGGATTTATAAACCGTATTTTTCCAGGAAATGAACATTGCCAGAATATAAAGAATCTCTCCTGCTATTAATGCCTCATATCTGTATGGCAAAGGCATATGTTGATGAAGGCTGGCCCCAATGTCTCTCATAAAAGAATAGAGGATGGTAAGAGTACCGATTATTGTCATGATCCAGGCTAAGGATGATGGCCGGAAATCATGCCCTCTTTTGAAAAGAAATAGAATAAAGAGGCCAGCTAAAATCATCATTATGGCAACAGATATAGGGGCAATTACAGGGCCAATCCAAGGAAGGGGTATTAGAAATAGAATATCCCAATCCAATAAAGACAATGGCCATCCAATGGTAATCTTGAGCCATATGTAATAAAATATGTCCCAGACACCAAAACAGATAAGAAAATAGGCAAATTTCTCCCAAAACTTTTTGCCAATGAGAGCACTTACCGAGATGAGCATTAAAATGGTTGCCGCTTCTCTTCCAATCTCAATCACAAAATGCCGTATAGATATCATCTCCAGGGGGAATGAAAAACCTTCTGGATAGTAAAGGGCCCGTAAGTATATGACTACCCCTGCTTCCACAAGGGCCATAGATATGCTGAAGGTTATTATCCAGAAAAGCCTTCTCATTATTTTAGTCCCTTGGAATGGCAAGCATTCTCTCTATTGCCTTTATCGCCCTTACCCTTATGTCTTCGGCTACCTTTATAACTGGAGATATATTTAAAAGAGAATTCACTATATCTGTTAGGGTAATCTTTTTCATATCAGTACAAATCATTTTCTCATCAGCGGGAATAAAGAGTTTATCTGGGTTCTGGGTTTTTAGGCTATGAATTATCCCGGTTTCTGTTCCTATGATAAACTCCATATGTTGAGATTTTCTTACATAATCAAGCATTCCTGAGGTACTCTTGGCCTCATCCGCAAGGTCAATCACTTCTGGTCTACACTCAGGATGGGCCAAAAATAGTGCCTTAGGGTGATCATTCTTAACTTTTCTTACCTGCTTGGCTGTCAACCTATCATGATAAGGACAGAATCCTTCCCAATAAACTATCTTCTTATCGGTGTATCTCTGGGTATATTGGGCGAGGTTCCTATCAGGGGTCATAAGGATAGTGTCGTCGTTAACAAGAGATTTAACCACCTGTATAGCATTTGCTGACGTGCAACAGATATCGCTTTCAGCCTTAACTGAGGCAGAGGAATTAACATAGCTAACCACTGGTACACCAGGTAAATCGGTTTTTTTCTTGACTAATGATTGAGCGGTTATCATGTCGGCCATAGGACATCCAGCCGATATAACTGGCAGGAGGACTGTCTTGTCTGGACATACGATAGAGGCTGTCTCTGCCATAAAATGAACGCCACAGAAAACTATTATCTCAGCCTTTGTTTTAGACGCCTCAATTGATAGCCCTAAAGAATCTCCAGTTAAATCAGCAATATCCTGTATCTCTGGCCTTTCATAATTATGGACTAAAAGAATAGCATTTTTTTCCTTTAGAAGTTTTCTTATTTCTTTCTGTAATTCTTTTATATGCATTAACAACCTTCTCCTTTTATCTAACTTATGCCCTGATCACGCCTGAAACCCTC
>DAOVDY010000141.1 GCA_030669265.1 Desulfobacteraceae bacterium
GGCTTAAAGATATTTAGCAGATTTTAGTTTTTTGCCTAAACGATGTTCAACATGCATCATTAAAACCTTTTTCAGCTCAGTTATTATATCATCATCGCATTGTACATTTTGTAATAGTGATAGGTCAGTAGACTGAAAATCCTCAAGGACTTGAACTGTTTTTGGGCCCATCCCAGGATTTAAAACCGATTCCTTCTCACAGCTCAAACATGCTATTGAACCGCTTGGGGGATGGAATAATGCCCTACCCTTTCCCTCATAACGTCGATTGCAAAGGCTGCACTGAGATAAATTAATGCCAAACCCGCCTATCTTCATGGCCCGTGTCTGGAACATAATCATAGTCTCTTCGGTATTTTGCTTTTCTGATAGAGAACCCAGACCAAATTTTAATAACTGAAACATCTCAGCATTTTGCACATTGGATGGAAAAAGGGTCTCTGTCAGCTCCACCATATAGCTGGCCTTTGACAATAGATTGTAATCTGATCGAATTGCCGGAAAACCTTCAGCTAATTCACACGTATCAAGCCAAACAAGATCACCGCTTCTTCGCTCTCTAAACGCAAGATTCACCAAGGAAAAAGTAGTAAGAGAGTTAACAAATCTTTTGGAACTTCTGCGGGCCCCTTTAGCCACCCCCTTTAGCGTCCCGTAACGATAAGAAAAAACGGTAACGATAAGGTCAGATTCACCAAAATCCTTCGTTCTTAGAATAATTGCCTCTGTCTTCTTCGTCTCCACTGTTTAATCTAGTGTTAATTAAGGAATCGTAACCAACTTATCAATAACCCTGAATATCAGATAAACCCTTTGACCTCAAAACTTCAAGTCCTCCTAAAGCAAGATTTTCAAGCTCATCTTCCCCCGGAAAGATCTCAATAGGAGCAAGAAAATCAACATTAGGCTTTATCTCATCCACAATAAAGGTCAAATAACATAGGTTTCCCGTCAGCACAATGGCATCTATCCTTCCCTTCAAAACAGATGCCATGGCGCCAATATCCTTGCTTATCTGATAGCACATTGCTTGGATTATCAAATGGGCTTCTTTATCTCCGTCTTTGACACTCTCCTCAATTTGTCTCATATCATGGATCCCTAAATAAGAGACGATGCCTCCATGACTCATTAAATGTTCTTCCAATTCATCCTTTGTAAAGCGGCCGGAGAAACAAAGATCAATAACATCCTTTAAAGGGAGGGAACCGGTGCGCTGTGGAGTAAAAGGCCCCTCGTTCAGGCCATGTACCCCATCAATTATCCTCCCTTTTCTGTGTGTGCAGATGGTAATTCCTCCACCGAGGTGGCAAACGATAAAATCCATCTTTTCATAGGCCTTTCCGAATTTTCTGGCTGCCTTCCTTGCAGCTGATTTCTGGTTGAGCACATGGAATGCTGCCTTACGCTCAAGCTCTTTGAGTCCTGAAATCCTTGCGATCTGTTCCATCTCGTCTGTTACAGGTGAATCAAAGATGATGGCTGGAACCCCCATTTCCTCTCCCATTTGATGGGCTATAAGGGGACCTAAATTGGCTGGATGCCGGCCATACTTAGCTCCTCTCAAATCCTGGCACATGGCATCATTAATCAGATAGGGGCCGCCGTTTAGGGGATGCGTCAGACCTCCCCTGCTTACAATAAGATCAATTGTTTTCCCATTCTCAGGGTGTTTGGCAAGAATCCGATCAATGACCTGCCAGCGAAAAAATATCCATTCGCTCATAATTCCTAGTTGAGACAATTCCTCCTTTTTATGATTTACTGTCTCTTTAAAAAGGGGCATTTCATTAGCGAAGAGGCCTAACTTGGTGGAGGTGGAACCTATATTTATGGTCAAGATAAGAAATTTACTCTTCATTTCATTACTGCCAGGGCAATGTTGAGAAAGCATGACCTTTCAGTATCAAGGGGAGTCAGAGTAACTGTGGGGATATTAACTCCCCCCAACATACCTGCATGCCTGACCTTTCCAAGCATAAATACAAATTGGGTCGTCAGATATGCAGACTCAATGTCGGGGTAAAGGTATATATCCACATTTCCAGGAACAGGACTCTCAATTCCTTTATGCCTTGCAGCCATTACCGATTCAGCATTATCCATGCCAAGAGGACCTTCTATGATAGCAGGGCCAAATTGTCCCCTATCAGACATCTTTGAGAGAACTGCTGCATCTATGGTGGAAGCAATGGCGGGATTGACCAGTTCCAAGGGGGCGATGGCAGCAATCTTTGGTTTCTTTATTCCGAGAATATCTGCAATCTCTATGGCATTTTCCACAATGACAACTTTATCCTTGAGGTTTGGATTATCATTTATATAGGTATCGGTAAACAAAGTGAGCCTTCCATCCTTTAATGACTCAAAAATAGAGATATAGCTGATCAACCTCCTTTTCTTCAGGCCGATCCTTTTATCATCAAGGCGCATCAAAAGGCTGCTGCCCAGAGGTGTCGGATCCATAAATATCTTGGCCTCTTTTTCTCTGACCATTTCAAGGCCTTTGATCTTCGCCTTTTCTAGATTAGGTTCATGTATAAAATCAATGCCATTAGCTCCATCAAGATATTTACCTCCTCCGATAAATATAGGATCAACAAGTCCGATATCATGAGCCTTGAGAACCACACCATGAAAGCTACCATTACCCTTCTCTATTACTACCATCCTCTTTGGTCCCCTTCTCCGTGCTATCTCAATTATTTGATCAAAGTTCATTGTAGCTCCAGATTTTTATTTGAATTATGCGTCAACACAGTTCCAAAAGCCATATTGAGAATCCTCTCTTCATACCCATCAGACCGGGAAGGCATCAAGGTAATAATCCCTGCCCCAACAGTTACACATTGACGTAAACCCAGTATAAGATGATCAATCGTCTTAACAAGGATATTCCCTGTCTCTATATTTGGCACAAGGAAAAGATCCGGGAAGTTATCCTCTTTAAATGGCTTATTACCAAAGGCCTCGATTATATTTATCTCATTATCAATAGAAATAATGCCGTCATCATTTTGCTCAAAGAACATATTCCGAAGAATCTCCCCCTCTCTGGCTGAGATCAGATCAGGGCTTACCTCTCTCCTGGCAGATAAAACCATGACCCTTACCCTGTCGAACTCCAATCTTTTCAAGACAGATATAGCATTATTCAAGATCTTAAACTTTTTCTTTATATCAGGCTTGATATTAACTCCGGGGTCTGTAATTGCAAATATCTTGTTCAAGCCCTTTGTCTGATGAAAACATATGGTGCAGGGTACCTCATCTGGTTTCAGCTTCCTAGTTGCCTTTATTAAAGACCTATACATATAGGTAGTCAGAATCTTTCCCTTGATAATAAAACCGACCTTTCCCTCGATTACCTGATCCACACAGAAATCTGCCCCTTTTTGCTCATCCTCAATATGGATGATCTCAATACTATTTAAATCGAGCCCTATTTCGCTGGCAATGGCCTGTATATTTGGTTTGATTCCTATCAGTATCGGCTCAATATATTTACGCCTCATCCCTTCCTTGACTGCCTTCATGACATCCGGATCATCCGGATAGAGGACAGCAACCCTTTGAGGAGGCAATGATCCTGCCCTCAGCAATATATCTTGAAAACTCCTAATCATCCTGACCTCACATATTTTTCCCCATGCCTTTCATAACTGGCAGCTTTCTAGAGAGTCTTTTACCATAGCCATCGAACTTCCTCAAGCAGGGTTTATGCTTAAAAAAAGAGAAAAATTTTCAATAAATTATCAAAGCGTTTATTAATTGTTTTAGTGAGTTCACAGCTTATGATTAAAAAAGCCCTGCTAATTTTGAAGCAGGGCTTTAATCAATATATTCAAATATGTTAGCTATTCTTGACCATACAATTCCTTAACCTTGGCCCTGTCCGGAGAACCATCCTCAAGAAGGGGAAAATCTTTGATAAATGCCACATATTGAGGTTTCTTAAACCTGGCTATACGTTCACCAACAAAATCTATAAGTTCCTGTGGCTCAAGGCTCTGTCCTTCTTTCAACTCACAGACTGCCTTGATTCCTTCTTTCCATTTGGGATCAGGCACTCCAAAAA
>DAOVDY010000143.1 GCA_030669265.1 Desulfobacteraceae bacterium
GTTAAAACAAACTGTATGTATGCCCTTCGGGCCGATAATTTATTTCCGCTGAACTGACTCAAGACCACGTTTTGGTCAATAAGATCATTCTTCACCTTACCAAGATAGATCGAATGAGCAGACCACGGATACTTTTTAGGATCATCCACAACCTTGGCTCGGACTGGGTTTAGATGGATATAACGGACTAATTCCAAGAGATATGCGTCCTTGTCACATAATATCGCCTTATAACGCCCCTGAAAAAGATGTCCAACTTTTCTATACCGCTTATTAAAATAACGTGTATAGCGAAACTGTATCACTTGCATGATTTTGGATAATGGGATTCCTTCAACCTGAAGAAGAAGGTGCAGATGATTTTTCATCAGTGCATAGGCATAAAGATGAAAATGATATTTGTTTTTGTATTCGGAGAGATAAGAAAGATATGTCTTAAAATCTACTTCGTTGAGGAATATATCCTGTTTTTGATTTCCTCTGGCAATTACATGATAAAAGGCATCAGTGAAATGAATACGTGGTTTACGAGCCATGGGAACCTGCTATCATAAAGAGGGTATGTTGTCAATAATTTATTATAATTGCCTGACCCCATTTCACTGTTCCTATTCTAAGGAAACAGGGTGTATGGATAAAAGGTTTATAGAACTCACTGTTTAGTACCAATTGAATACCATGTTAGCATATAACCATTTTATGCTTCATTTATTGATAAAAAATGCAAGAAAAAAATACATTTACTCTTTCCCTCTCTTTATCACCTCTCCGCCAAACTTCCCTCTGATCTTATCCATGGCCTTGTCCGCCTTTCGCTCCTTGTCTGTTTTATCTGCATTCACAAAGAGAGATAATTGAGACTCCTTTTCACTCATATCCAGGTTGGAGACAGCAACCCCTATAAGCCTTACCTTTTTCTTTAGAGGGTATTCAGTAAGCTGTATAATAGCACGATCCGATATGATCTTGGTACTATCTGTTGCCTCGGCAATTGTATGGCTTTTAGTAAAAGCGGAGAAATCACTAAATTTTATCTTGATTGTTACAGTTTTCCCTTTTAGCTCTTCTTTTCTCAATCTCCAGGCAACTTTTTCAGCATGTTCTTTAACCAGGTTTCTTAACTTACTAAGATCAACGGTGTCTGATGGCAAGGTTTCCTCTGAACTAATTGATTTGATCTCTCTGTCTGGAGTTACAGATTCGTTATCCCTTCCCTTTGCAATGTTATACAGCCTAAGACCAAACTTTCCAAAGTCCTTCAAAAGTTGCTCCTTGCTGAATCTTTTTAAAGCCCCAACTGTTTTGACACCATAACGTCTTAGATCTTCTACTGCCCTTTTCCCAACACCAGGAATTTTTTCTACAGGCAATATGGATAAAAATTGATTCACCTCCGTGGCTGATATTATCGTTAAACCATCAGGTTTGTTCATATCAGATGCAACCTTTGCCATAAACTTGTTGGGGGCAATACCTATTGAACACGTTAATCCTGTCTCCTTACCAATCCGTTCTTTTATTCGCCTTGCTATCTCCTCAGGACATCCGAAAAGATTTTCCGTTCCCGTTATATCAAGATAGGCCTCATCGATAGAAACCTGTTCAACAAGGGGTGAAAAATCCTTTAACAGGCCCATTATTTTTCTGGAAATCTTTTTGTATCGTTCCATTTGTACTGGAAGAAAAACTCCTTGAGGGCACTTTTCCTTTGCCTTAAATATTGGCATAGCAGAATGAATGCCGAACTTTCTGGCCTCATAACTTGCAGTGGAAACCACACTCCGCCGACTTAAGCCGCCAACAATAACCGGCTTTCCTTTTAGAGATGAATCATACAGCACCTCAATGGCGGCAAAAAAGGCATCCATATCAATGTGAAGGATTGTTCTGGACAAGATTTAGGAAATGTCAGTAGTTAGTTGTTAGTAGTCCGTTGCATTTGTATTTCTTAGTACTTAGTACCTTGTTGCGAGTTGCGTGTTAAAAATGGAAAGTGACGAAACCATACTTATAAAAAATACCCATGAATTTAATCGTGCTTTTGTGTTTATTGTGTTTGTTTGCCTTAACTTTAGGCACTTTAGGCACTTTAGCGCACTTTAGGCACTCATTTAGATCTTATCATAATGAGAAAATTGCATAGTGAAGGTAGCCCTTCCCTGAGAGGAAGAGCGTAGAGCTGTTGAATAGCCAAACATTTTGGAAAGGGGTGCTATAGCCGCCAATATCTTGATTGTTCCTTTTGCTGTAATCTGCCCAATTCTGCCACCCCTTGTGTTCAAATCACTAATTACATCCCCTATAAATTCTTCAGGAACAATTATTTCGAGCTTCATAATAGGCTCCAGAAGCAAAGGCGAGGCAAGCTTACAAGCATCTTTAAAGGCCATTGATGCAACAATCTTAAAGGAAAGCGGAGTAGACAATAGTTCTTTTACCCTAGCATCCAGAAGAGTGGTTTGTACATCAATTACTGGATACCCCATCACAACCCCACTTTCTGATGCCTCCTTTATGCCTTCCTCTACAGAGTTGATAAACTCTTCAGTCATGAGGGGGTTTGAAACCTTATTGATAAACCGGCTCCCTTTTCCCCTCTCCACAAGTGAAACCTCAACTGTAATACCGGCAAAGTGCATCTCACCGCCCCATTCTCTGTCGAAAACCGTCTCGATTTGTGCCTTTTTACTTATAGTTTCTCTGTAGACAACCTGAGGCTTTCCGGTGTTTACATCAAGAGAAAACTCCCTTTTTAGTCTTTGAGCTAAAACCTCAAGATGAAGCTCGCCCATACCAGAAATTATAACCTGGCCAGTATCCTCATCTACTGTAAATTTGAATGTGGGGTCTTCATCAGTGATTTTTGTAAGATTGTCTAAAAGCCGTTCTTGATCCTTCAACTGCTTTGGCTCCACAGCCATGGATATTACCGGCTGATCAAACTCCATGGACTCAAGTGCTATAGGATGATCTTTGTCACAGAGAGTATCGCCAGTAGAGGTCTCTTTTAAACCCATAACTGCAATAATATCACCACTTACGGCCTGATCTATCCTCTCTCTTTTGTTTGCATGCATCCTCATGATCCTGGCCACCCTTTCTATAATATTTTTTGTAGTATTATAGATTGTTGAGCCTTGTTTCATTATTCCGGAGTAGATCCTGAGATATGTCATTTTTCTTCCCTGATCCATTGCAACCTTAAAGGCCAGAGAAGAGAAAGGTTCTTTTGCTGTCGCAGACCTCGTTTCGGATTCTTTTGTCTTCGGATTAATCCCTTTCACTGGCGGGACATCAAGAGGGGAAGGGAGAAATTCAACGATTCCATCCAAAAGGGGCTGTATCCCTTTATTTCTCAATGCTGCCCCGCAATAGATGGGAACAAGTGCGAGCTTTATGGTAGCCTGTCTAATTGCCCTCTGAATTGACTGAATATCTATTTCTTCTTCAGATAGATATCTTTCCATTATATCATCATTATTATCAGCCAAAAGCTCAATCATTTTTTCCCGATGTCTGTGAGCCTCTTCTGCGTAATCTTCCGGGATATCTGCCTCCTGAAAGGAGATTCCGAGATCATCATCGCTCCATTCAATGGCCTTCATACTAACTATATCGATCACACCCTTGAAATCTTCTTCTATTCCCCATGGGAGCTGTAGGATCAATGGAGTAGTGCCAAGTCTTTCTCTCATCATCCTTACAGTACCATCAAAATTTGCACCGAGCCTGTCAAGCTTATTGACAAAGGCTATCTTGGGAACGCCATACCTATCCGCCTGATACCATACCGTTTCAGACTGGGGTTCTACACCGCCTACTGCGCAAAATACCCCGATGGCTCCATCTAAAATCCTTAAGGATCTCTCAACCTCAATGGTAAAATCCACATGTCCTGGTGTGTCGATGATGTTTATGGTGTGATCAAGCCATTTGCAGGTAGTAACAGCAGATGTTATTGTTATTCCTCGCTCCTGCTCCTCAGGCATCCAGTCCATGATAGCCTCACCATCATGAACTTCTCCCATTTTATGA
>DAOVDY010000056.1 GCA_030669265.1 Desulfobacteraceae bacterium
AGCTTTACGAAAGATAAAGAGCTATCTTGACTATGGTATTTTCCAGCCCATACAAATTTCCTCTATTATTGCCTTAAAAGGATCCTATGACTGTGTGGGTGAGATAGCACAAGTTTATAGGCAGAGAAGGGATACCCTGATCAATGGTTTGGAAAGGATTGGCTGGAAAATAGAGAAACCTAAAGGGACCATGTTTGTTTGGGCAAAAATACCAGATAGTTGTACAGAGATGGGTTCCCTGGAATTTTCAAAATTGCTCATACGAGAGGCTAAAGTTGCAGTTTCTCCAGGTATAGGTTTTGGGCAATATGGTGAAGGATATATCAGGTTTGCCCTGGTTGAAAACAATCATAGGATTAACCAGGCTATAAGAGGGATTAAAAAGATACTATAGTGGAGTAAACAAATGTCTCAGATAAATGTTGGTCTAATTGGCTTCGGAACAGTCGGGGCAGGTGTGGTGGAGCTTCTGCTCAATAACCGAGAACTGATAAAGGATAGGGTTGGTGCAGAGATAGTACTAAAAAAGATTGCAGATTTGGATATTGTATCTGACAGAGGAGTAGAGATTGACCCTGGATTTCTTACGACCGATGCATTGGAGATAATCAATGATCCTGAGATAGATGTCATTGTGGAACTAATTGGTGGCTATGATCAGGCAATGGAATATATATTAATGGCTATGGAAAGAGGAAAACATGTGATTACAGCCAATAAGGCCCTGATCGCCAAACATGGCAGGATTTTATTTGAGACGGCTGAAAAATATAATGTTGATATTGCCTTTGGGGCAGGTGTTGCTGGAGGTATTCCAATTGTGAGGGCATTGAGAGAAGGCCTGGCAGCAAACCAGATCAAAGCAGTCCTGGCCATTTTGAATGGAACATCCAATTATATCTTAACGAGGATGACAGAAGAAGGGCTTCCTTTTAATGAAGCGCTCTCAATAGCCAAAAAACTCGGTTATGCAGAGGCAGATCCAACTCTGGATATTGACGGAAGTGATGCTGCCCATAAATTAACCATTATTATTTCTCTGGCCTTTGGGCGCCCTTTTACGTATGAGGATGTTTATAAGGAAGGAATTAATGGGGTTTACCCTGAGGACATAAGGTTTGCCGGTGAGTTTGGCTATTGCTTAAAATTGCTGGCCATTGCAAGAGAGGCAGATGGCCAAATTGAGGCCAGGGTGCACCCGGCTTTTGTTCCCCTGGATCATATCCTGGCAAATGTCAATGAGGCATATAATGCTGTGTATGTTGAAGGTGATTTTGTAGGGCCCACTCTCTTTTACGGTCTCGGTGCTGGTAGAAGACCTACGGGAAGTGCAGTGGTGTCTGATTTGATGGATATAGCTAGAAATCACATTAAAGGTATTACCAGAAGGATTTCACCTCTGTCCTTTGCACGCTCTCCAGCAAAGGAACTAACTATTAAACCTATGGATCAGATAATTACTGATTATTATTTTCGGTTTTCCGCAGTAGATAGCCCGGGGGTCCTTTCTAAGATATCTGGAATTTTGGGCGCTCACAATATAAGTATTGCCTCTGTCATCCAGAAAAGGAGAGAGGCGAATGGCTCTGTCCCAGTAGTAATGCTGACCCATGAAGCAAGGGAGTGTGACGTCAGAAAATCTCTGGAGCTTATTGATAAGCTTGACATTGTAACTGAAAAGACAGTTCTTTTTAGGGTGGAGAAAAAGACAGGAATCTAAATGTATATAGTGTGCCCAGATCTTGAAGGGATTTTTGTACCTGAAATCTGGATCAGTGTATCAGAGAGGACAGGGATAAAAGAGCTCAGATTAACGACCAGGGATATTCCTGATTATGATCAGTTGATGAGAAGGAGGCTGGAGATCCTTAAAAGAGAAAACCTTAAGATTACAGATATCCAAAGGGTAATACAGTCAATGAACCCTCTGGATGGGGCTACAAAGATTTTGGGATGGATTAGGGAGAGATTTCAGCTTATTCTTGTCTCTGATACTTTTGTTGAGTTTGCCGGCCCCCTTTTGGAAAAGCTCAATAGACCTACCCTCCTTTGTAATTCTCTTATCCTTGATCTCGATGGAACAATTATCGATTATCGACTTCGACAAAGGGATGGTAAAAGGCATGTAGTAAAGGCTTTAAAGGACTTGGGCTATAAAGTAATCGCAATTGGAGATAGTTACAATGATACCACTATGCTAAGTGAGGCGAATGAAAGCATCCTTTTTAGACCACCTAAGAACATAAAAAAAGAATTTACCAGTTTCCCTGTTATTGAAACATATGAGGAGTTAAAAGCTGAACTGGAAAAGTATATATAACACGGCTTGTAATTATTCAGCCACGAATGGACACGAATGGACACAAATGAACCTGCCCGCTATCCGGCAGGCGGGGTTGAAGATAAAGTTACTTTAGAGATTAAATCTATAGAAAATAGTTGTTTGTGATAATTAGTGATAATTTGTGGCTGAATAGTAACTTGGTTTTAAACAAGTAATGAGCAACGAGAAAACAGCAACGAGAAAACAGCAACAAGCAAGGAATGTTACATATTACCGGGTTATTTATGGTGATTGTGACTCAATGGCTATAGTCTATTATGCAAATTATCTCAAATTCTTTGAGATAGGCAGGACAGAGCTATTAAGGGAGGCCGGTTTGACATACAGGCAGGTTGAAGGTAGAGGGTTTTTTCTACCGACAACAGAGACTTGCCTCAAATACATTAAGCCTGCCCTCTATGACGATTTATTGATGATTGAAACCACGATTGCCTTTGTAAAAAAGGCAAGCAGTAGGTTTGATTATGCCATTTATAGAGGAAAGGATATTGTTGTACGGGGCTATACAATCCATGCATGTTTGGATAGAGACAATAAAATAGTCCGGTTTCCAGATTTTTTACTTAATGTCTTGAAAGGAGAATGAATAATGAACATGCTCTTTTTTGGTCCTAATGGAAGCGGGAAAGGTACCCAGGGGGCAATTATAAAAGAAAGACAGAGAATACCCCATATTGAAACAGGTGTGATATTTAGAGAGAATATATCGAAAGGCACAGAATTAGGGAAAATGGCCAAGTCATCTATAGATAGAGGAGAATTGGTTTCTGATGAAATAACCATACCAATGGTTCTTAATAGGCTTAAAGAGGACGACTGTATCAATGGCTGGCTTTTAGACGGGTTCCCACGAAACCTTAATCAGGCTGTTAGGTTAAATAAAACATTGAGCCACGAAAGCATCGATATAAATGTTCTCATTGAAATTATCCTGGATCGAGAGATAGCTAAAAAGAGGATTATGGGCAGAAGACTCTGTGTAAATGATAATAACCACCCAAATAATATCAATATAGAGGCGATCAGACCAGATGGCGATAAATGTAGAATATGCGGTGGAGAGTTGAAGAAACGGGACGATGATCAGGACGAGGCAGCAATTGACCAGAGACATGATATCTATTACAATACGAAAAATGGAACCATTGCAGCAGTAAAATACTACAAGAATTTATCAGAAACGAATGGTGTCCCGGTTATTGTGGAACTGGATGGAAGAAATAGCGTTGAAGAAGTAACAAAGGAGTTGATTGAGAAATTAGGCAATGTAATTTAGGGATTAATAGATTTATAACTTTAGGCACTTACATAAAGGAGTTATTATGGAATATTCAATCAGTCCAGATGGACAACGATTCGCCATTCCCCAAGATGATGATTATAAGAGTGAATATGAGAGACTATCTATAATTACAAAAAAAGAGAGGGAAAAGGGGCGTGAGATAGTCGTTGTTATGGGGCTCGGCTTTGTTGGGGCTGTTATGGCAGCGGTTGTTGCGGATAGTGTGGATAAAAAAACAGGAAAGTCCAACAAATTTGTAATCGGCATGCAGAGGCCCAGTAGTCGGAGTTTTTGGAAAATACCCTTGTTTAACAAGGGCATTTCTCCTGTAAGTGCGGAAGACCCTGCTGTTGAAGAGTTGATTGAGCGATGTGTCACAAAGAAAAAGACTTTAACAGCTACGTATACTTATGATGCCTTAAAATTGGCAGATGTCCTTGTACTTGATGTTCAGTGTGACTTCTTAAAAGAGGAACTTGGAAATCTTCACAGTGGCTATGCTGAAATGGGAGCACTTGAGGAAAGTTTCAAGATTATTGCTAAACTAATTGAACCTCACTGTCTTGTCTTGATTGAGACAACGGTTCCTCCAGGAACAACCGAATATATTGCCTATCCGATTATCAAGACAGCATTTAAAAAAAGAGGAATTAAAACCGAACCCCTTTTAGCCCACTCTTTTGAAAGGGTAATGCCAGGGCGAGATTATGTAAAATCCATACGCAATTTCTGGCGGGTTTGTAGTGGTATAAATAGGGAAAGTGAAAAAAAGGTAGTAGCGTTCTTGAATGAAGTTATAGATATTGAACATTTTCCATTAACTGTTCTTGAAAGGCCTATTGAGAGTGAAACATGTAAGATTGTAGAAAACAGCTACAGGGCCACGATACTTGCCTTTTTAGATGAGTGGAGCCTCTTTGCTGAAACAAACGGAGTTGACCTGATTAAGGTTATCAATGCTATCAAGATCAGACCCACTCACAGTAACATAATATTCCCTGGACCTGGAATTGGTGGATATTGCCTACCAAAAGATGGTGGTCTGGGATTGTGGGCATACAAACACCTGCTCGGTTTTGAAAATGATATATTTAAAATTACTCCTGATGCCATAAATATCAATGACACCAGGGCGCTGCATGCTGCCCAACTGGTAAGAGATGCCCTGCGCAATATGGGAAAAATTGTTGCGGCATCCCAAATAACAATCCTTGGGGCATCCTACCGGGAAGACGTGGGAGATACCAGGTATAGCGGGTCGGAGATAATTGTAAGGAAATTAGTTGAGATGGGCACAGAAATTAAGGTACATGATTCCTATGTTGAGCACTGGTGGGAATTCGAGAATCAAGATACCTATCCAGCAATAGGGGAGAGTCGTTCCCGGTTTTTTAGAAATCAGGAACATCTTCAAGAATTAAGGATGTGTCCAACAATAGCCGAGGCCCTAAAAGAGTCTGATGCAGTGGTTTTGGCTGTCAGGCATAAGGAATACCTGAAACTCAAGCCAGATGATATTGTTAAAATGGCAGGTGGCCCTTTGGCGGTAGTTGACTGTTTTGGTATCCTTGATGATAAAATAATAGAAAGGCTCTTTAAGTTAGGTTGCGAGGTCAAGGGGTTAGGCAGAGGGCATATTCAGCGAATAAAAGAGAGGGTCAGGAAGGCATAATATAGTTAACATTACTGGTCATTTCTCATTGGTCATTAGTTAAATATGAAATTTCCAAACTATTATTGTCATTTACAATTGACAAATGATTAATGACTGATGACATTCAATATCTACCATTATATGCATTTACAGTGATATCAATAGGTTGCAGGGTTTCAAGTCATGTAACACCCCGGCTACCATAAATTTCGGTCAGAAACTTAGAATGCTCCCGTCCCGTTTTCTTCATGTTGTTTACTGACAATCTTTTGATATGCGAATACACAGACACCCAAGCTTATCCCTATACATACTTTTATTGGATCACTGGTAAAGCAGAGCAATGATCCAGCAATTAAGACAATCCGCATAAATATTCCAAGATTTTCAAATAAATAGCCCATAGTTCCTGCAGCAATCATATAAACACCTATTGTTGCGGTTACAACAGACCAAATTATTTTTGATGTCGATCCAAGCAATAGCAAGGATGTGTTTAAAATGAACATAAACGGCAGAATGTACTTTACAATAGCAAGTCTTACAGCTACCCATGCAGTTTTTAGCCAGTCGGCATTTGCTATGCCAGCGGCTACATATACTCCAGGGCAGACCGG
>DAOVDY010000005.1 GCA_030669265.1 Desulfobacteraceae bacterium
CCATTGATGTACCCTTGCGATTTCGGCATATCAACCCGGACCTATGAAGAGCTTTTAGCCAGGCAATACCTTTCAGAAGGAAATATCACCACAATGGATGAACTTAAGGCCCTGGAAGCCTGGGTTTCTGAAAAGATCGGCGCTGATTCTGTAAAATACAACAGCTTAGAGGCCTTTGTTGCATCATTGAAGATCCCTAAAGAGGATTTATGTCTTAAGTGCTGGGATGGAAATTGGCCAATAGCCTTGTAGGGAACGTTAAGCTCTAAACCATAAGATTTCAGCTTCTTTCTCCTCTTTTGTGAAGATAAAAACAGTACAAAGTTGTCGCATAAAACACACTAAGGATGAAGTTTAGTGAAGTTCAAAAATATTCTTCAGCTTCTAGCAAACCATTTTGAACAGGAAAAGATTGACTATGCCTTAATAGGTGCCTTTGCACTGAAAGCATATGGATATGTTCGGGCCACACAGGATGTGGATTTTTTGGTAAGAAATAAGCATCAGGATAAAATCATTGCCTATTTGGAATCCCTTGGTTATAAAACCATATATCGCTCAGTTGGGTACTCTAACCATGTTCATCCCGTATCAAAATTAGGTAGGATAGATTTTGTGTACGTAAAAGGACAAACAGCAAAAAACATTTTCAGAGAAACCAGGTGGCTTTTCATTCTGGGTGATCTATCTTTACCGATCATCAGCCCCGAACACTTAATAGCCTTGAAAATCTTTGCCATGAAAAATGATCCTGATAGGGTATTTAGAGAGATGGCAGATATAAAGTACATTCTCTCCTTGCCAGGGATCGACATGGAAGTAATCAAAAAATATTTTAAGAAATATGGTCAATTGGAGAGGTATTATGAGCTTATCGGTGAAAAGGAGTAACAAGAAAGAGATGATACTTGAAACCGATCTTTTGTTATCCCCCAGAGACTATACGGCTCTTAAGAATCCTACCGCTCATGATGCACAAAACCTCGAAAGCTATCTTGATTTTTTGGAGGAAATAGGGGCCTTTGACTCAAAAAAGGTTAAAGCAAAACTTTATAGAGAAGTGTTTGCCCTATAATCTTTAATCCCTTTATTTTTTGTGTCTAGTTTTCGGGTCTTGAAAGCGTATCGATATCAACATTGCCATCATTTGGTCAAAAAACTTTAGTGGTAGAATATCTCAGTAAAGGTTAACAACAGTGACGTGATTTATGATCGAAAATGTATTATGCCCTTTACATTTTTTAGGCCTTAAAAATGAAAATAGCCTTAGCACAAATTAATCCGATCATCGGGGACTTTACCCATAATACAGAAAAGGTTATGGCTGCAGCAGAAAAGGCTATAGGTCTTTCCTGTGATCTAGTTGTCTTTTCTGAGCTCGCGATCTCAGGCTATCCGCCACGGGATCTTCTGGAAAAGAAAGACTTTGTTGAGGCTAACCTGATACATCTACAGACGCTGGTTAAATCTATTAAAGGAATTGGTGTAATATGCGGGGTTGTGGATAAAAACCCGAACGAAAAAGGCAACCCCCTCTACAACTCAGCTGTACTTTTTGATAATGGGAAGATTCTCCACCAGGCACACAAGAGGCTTCTGCCTACTTATGACGTGTTTGATGAGAGAAGGTATTTTGAACCCGGAAAAGAATGTTCATCTTTTCTCTATAAGGACTGTCAAATAGGGCTCACCATATGCGAGGACATCTGGAACGACAAAGACTTCTTATCGAGACAGCTTTACCCTGCTGATCCGGTAGAAAGTATGATCAAAGAGGGGGTCAATCTCTTCATCAATATTTCAGCATCTCCTTATCATGTGGGCAAAAGAGAATTTAAGTGGGATATGTTTGGGGCTATCGCAAAAAAATACGGTGCACCCCTTCTATACGTAAATCAGGTTGGTGGCAATGACAGTGTGCTTTTTGATGGCATCAGTCTTGCCTTTGATGCTCAAGGCAAGGTAGCTGCGAGGGCTCGAGACTTTGAAGAGGACATAGTCACCTTTGACACTCATAGGGAAGAAGGCGACCTTCATCCAGTTGCTGAAACAGACACAGAATCTATCCTTAATGCCCTAATCATGGGCACAAGAGATTATGTTCGGAAATGCGGGTTTTCCAAGGCTGTTATTGGATTGAGCGGCGGTATTGATTCAGCCCTTACAGCCTGTATTGCTGTCCAGGCCCTTGGAAAAGAAAACGTTGTAGTAATTTTTATGCCTTCTCAATATACACTTAAAGAAAATTTTGAGGATACCAAAGAATTGGTATCTAATTTGGGGATCAAGCTTTTCAATGTGCCTATAAAAGGGATATTTAACAATTTTCTTCAAGGCCTCTCCCCCCTCTTTAAAGATGTGGAAACAGAAGTCACCGGCCAAAATATCCAGGCAAGGATCCGGGGCATCATCCTCATGGCCCTGAGCAACAAGTTTGGTTACCTGCTTCTTTCAACAGGTAATAAATCGGAATTGGCGGTAGGTTATTGTACCCTGTACGGAGATATGAGCGGTGGGCTGGCCGTTATCTCAGATGTACCAAAGACCATAGTGTACCGAATCGCTCGTCTGATAAATAAAGAGAAAGAGATGATTCCTGAAAAAATTATTCAAAAACCTCCATCGGCTGAGCTCAAGCCTGACCAATTAGACCAGGATGACTTGCCCCCATATGAAGTTCTGGATGGTATACTTAAGGCGTATGTAGAAGATAATAAAGCAGTTGAGGAAATTATAGAGCTGGGCTTTGAACCATCAATCGTCAGGGATATCATCAGCCGAGTTGATCGAAATGAATATAAGAGACATCAAGCTCCACCAGGATTAAAGGTTACTACTAAGTCCTTTGGTTATGGAAGAAGGTATCCTATGGCCCAAAGGTATCTGCCTACATAAGAATGGCAGGCCAATCCCCTGACCTCCCTTCAGATATCCTGATTTTTTTACACAAAACGCTCGTTTCATCTTATATAAATCTACAAACCCTGCCTCGCCTGAGCCTGCCTGCTTGCCAAGGCCTCGCGAGGCAGACGGGCGAGAGCGATGGCGGGCAGGCATAAACCAGCGAGTTCTTATCAATTCAATGGTTCTTGACCAGAATTCCCCAAATAAAGAAGGGGGGGAATAAATGCCCAGGCTTAAAGCGGGGTCTTATGTTCGCCTGGCCAATACCAGTATATTCTCGGCAGTATGTTCAATTATCCCATTGCTTGAGATGTCATTTAAACGATTAGCGAATGCAGCCAAAGCCCGCATGAATTCATCTGGCGGATAAAGGGCAAACGTAGAATAATGAAAGTTGCGGGCCCTATTCAAAAGTGACTCTGGCGATTCAGCCCGATCGTGTTTGAATGCTTTTACAGCTTCAAGTTCCAGTTCCGAAACGCCATCGATTACTTCTTCAAGGTCCCCATCTCGGCACAATCGGGTTTCGCGATCCGTAAACTCTGGGAAATGCTCTCCCCAGACGGTTCGCTCATTCTGCTCTAATGTGCGGGTATAGATAGACAAAAGTCCTCCGGGGCGTAAAATGCGTGCTGCTTCCGTAATAAAACGCTCATGATCAAAATGGTGGATGGCATTGAAGGTGGTGACTGCATCGAACCATCCTTCCGTGAAGGGCAGGTCGGTTGCACTGGCACGGCAATAAATGATATTCCTGGGAAGCTGGCATTCATCTTCCATGCGCTCGCGGCATTTGGCCAGCATAGCGTCGGAATAGTCACAGCAATAAAGCCGGAAGTTGCTGTCTAATTGTGCGGCAAGGAGATTTGAATATCGTCCAGTTCCGCAGCCGATGTCGACCACGTTGAATGGAGGATTGTCACTGGGCAGATGAAGTATTATCGCATCGATAATATGAGGGTCAGTGTTCCGAACTTTGCTATATTTCGAAGCCACATGTTTAAAGTGACGCTGGATGTTTTGAGCATTATTCATACAGAAACTCCAATTCTAAAATGTCCGAACTTTAAATTAGCACCCAATCATAGCTATCTCGATAAGCAGAGTTTTCCCATAATAATTCTTAGACATATTTCCGTCTGAATTCTTAAAGCCCCAATCAAATCCCATATTTCAAATTGATACCAAATTAGAGTTTGAGGAGGCTACGATGGATGGCCATTTCATAGATTTCTTACAGGAAAACATCGCAAAAATCAAGAGACATGACACTCTTTGTTCGAGACAATTAAGATCCTACGTCGGTTTCCAATGGTCTCCTTCTAAGCTGATATCCTGCATGGTATCCTAACTTAATAAATTCATTTTTGTAAAATCATTTTATTTATTCTACATAAATGTAGGAATTTCTTAAATCTCAAATAACCCCATTAGCAAAAAATACATGCTTTTATCGGCAACTAAAGCCTACAAGCTGTATTGGTACATATTATGCATGTTATTAATTTATATAGTATCTGGAAAATCGTTAAACCAAAATTGTGGGTTATTAATCGCAATGTTAACATTTTTTTAGGAGCTTGCCATGTCAATAAATTGGGGTCCTCATTTTATTGTTCCTTCGGAAACATTAAAAACCTTCTCCGGTAGGGTACTGCTTCGTGAGACCTTTGACGAAGACCTGCTAAAGAAGGAGTTGGAGGAGCTTGGGTTTGAAGGATATCCGATCAGGGCCACAAATCCCTGGTATTGCAGGAAAAGGGGGACAGAGACCTGGATAAAAATCGGTGAGTCAGCGGAAAAGAAAGAAAACTTCGCGGTTCCTTGGGATACAGCAAAGCTTGATAACGGGGAATACCAGGTACTTGGGTTTATGCATGTGTGGGTTAAAAAAGATCGCCAGGATCTCGTTGTTGCAAGAGAGAATATCGTAGATGTTGTGATTGAAAATTAGATTTTCCTAATTCTCAGAACAGTATTTGGTATAAATCGAAGCTAGCGTGTTTATATTTTACCTCTTGGGTACCGTTTAATTAAACGAAAGGAAAGAAGAAATGGAGATCAAAAAAAAGAATCTCGAACCAAGAGCATATGAAAAATCACATAGCGAAAAGATTATCTGTTCAAAATGCGGTATGGTGTTGAAGTCATCCAGCAAAGGAATAGTAGGCGACAATAATATTGCCTTTTGTGAATATTGTTATAAAAACCTCCTGTTTCCAAACCTACATGAGAACTACTTGGAAATACTTAATTAAAATGAAACTGGGCTCGAGATTTCATACACTAAATCCAGTGATATAACTCGAGATTGGTATAACGAGTGCACTACGGCCTTGATCCAACCCTTAACCGCTGCCCCCTTAAATCGGATGGAATTCCTGTCTTCTACCACATATCAGAGTCTTTCATGTAAAAAATATTTCATGCTAAGAAAAGCGCTTATTCCTTACTAATGAAAACGCGGCTCCTTATTTTACAGCATATGCCATGGGAAAAACCGGGGCAATTCCTGCTCCGTTCGGCAAAAAAACATCATGTGCAACTTGATATTCTTGAAATCTGGCACCAACCAATTCCTGATATTAGCTCATATCATGGTTTGATCGTTTTGGGAGGTAGCCCCAACATAGACCAAGTTGAACAATACCCCTTTCTTAAGGCAGAAAAAGAGATCATCCACTGGACAATAGATAATGATATGCCCTATCTGGGATTCTGCTTAGGGCACCAGCTTTTGGCCGAGGCCTTGGGTGCAAGGGTAGGACCTAATTTTTGCAGGAGTGTGGGTTTTATACAAGGTCAGATTACGAAAAATGGTTACATGCATCCAATTCTTAGAGGTATTCCCCAATCCTTTACCATTTTTAAGTGGCATTCCCAGGCAGTCTTGCCGCCTCTGCCTAAACATCTGCAAGTCCTTGCCACATCGGCGGATTGTATGGTGGAAGCTATTTCCATACAAGGAAAGCCCCACCTGATTGGACTCCAGTTTGACAATCATGCCGCCGCACCCTCTGATATAAGAGACTGGGTGGAAAATGATCAGGAATGGTTATCACAGGTTTCCGGAGTTAACCCTATGAATATACTTAATGGTGCTGAGAGACTGGAGAATATCACTGTTAAGCAATTTGATATCCTCTTTAACAATTTCATCAAATTGATATCTTGACACTATTTTTTCTGGACCCTGTAGGCCAGTGATTGGGAAATAAAGAAAACCACGTTGAATTAGCTAAAACACTTACAACCCTCTAATTAGATAAATGCAAGGTAGCTACTCAGGTTGTTAGGTTCACCGTTCACCCCTGCCCGACGGACGGCAGGCGTGAACCCCGGAACGTTGAACCTGAGCAGTTACAATGCAAGCATATACAAAAAGGTAAATTAAATAATACAAATACTACAAAATTGTTGTTTTTAACCGTATTAATTTACTTGTTTATAAATTAACTTGCTGAAATCACTATAGAATATGTTCTTGGCGTAATATTTGCTTCTTGCTTAATTGGAAAGGCAATTTATCGTTAGCGTTATTTTAATTCCCAGGAAAAATCAAAGGCGATTTTTCCAAAGAAGCAAAGATGCTGAGGGGCGGAAAAGGGGGAGAGGAAGCAAAATCCCCTTTTCCGTATTTTTTTGCCATGAAAAGAAATCAGCTCTCTCCTATGCAATTTTAAAAAATATTTTAGGCTATAAAAAAATTACCCACATAACTTTTAATCGGTTCTGGAAATGTCTTTTGCGAATATGAGAAAAGAAAAGGATATCAGCGGTTGCGGAATCATAGGAATTATGAACGAACATGGAAAAACCTTCAGCGGAGAGGATGTAGTTGTCGCTATCTGCAATATGATGGAAAGGGGAAACGGTCTCGGGGCCGGATTTGCAGGGTATGGAATATATCCAAACTTTAAAGATTACTGGTGTTTTCATATCATGTATCACAATGAAGCAGCAAGGGTAGCGACCGAGGAATATATAAATAGTCACTTTAAGGTAAAGCATCACGAAAATATACCTACAAAGAGAGTCAAGACATTGGGATCTATTCCCTCTCTTTTCAGATATTTTCTCGAAACTCAGGATGAGGTGAGAAACCTCGATGGAGGAGAGGAAAATTCCATCATTGGCTGTGTGATGGAGATAAACAGGCACATTGAAGGGTCTTTCGTCTTTTCATCTGGTAAGAATATGGGGATTTTTAAAGGGGTTGGAAATCCTGATGAGATAGCCGAGTTTTATCAGATACCTGAATACGCTGGATACATCTGGACAGCCCATAATCGCTTTCCCACGAATAGCCCCGGTTGGTGGGGAGGGGCTCATCCCTTTGGTGTTCTGGACTGGTCTGTCATTCACAATGGAGAAATATCTTCTTACGGGACAAACAAAAGGTATTTGGAGAACTTTAATTATCGCTGTAGTCTTTCTACAGATACAGAGGTAATGGCATACCTCTTCGATTTGCTCGTTCGTCGTCATGGCATCGACTTCGAATTAGTAGCAAAAATACTCGCCTCTCCCTTCTGGAACCAAATCGAAAGAGGGAAGAACGAGGAGGAAAAGGCATTCTTGAGGTCTCTGCGGATAATCTACGGCTCCGCCTTGGTAAACGGTCCCTTTTCGGTGGTAGTCGCTAACTCAACCTATATGGTTGGATTGAACGATAGGGTAAAGTTGAGGCCCTTAGTTGCAGCGAGAAAAGGAAATTTCTTATATATATCCTCCGAAGAGGCAGCAATAAGGGAGGTCTGTAAAGACTTGGACACTGTATGGATGCCTAAGGCAGGAGAACCCATCTTTGGAAGGTTAAATAATGGCAAGGCCTAAGAGGATACCTGAGTTTTATATCGAGAGAAACGAGGAGAAGTGTATTAGCTGTCAGGTGTGCTGTCGAATGTGCGCCTTTGATGTCCATACCTATGATTCAGAGGAAGATGCAGTGCATTCCGATAGCACAAAGTGTGTAGGATGTCATTTCTGTGAGTTCCTCTGTCCCACTAATGCAATAACAATCAAGAGAAACCCCTCTGACCTGAAAGAGAACTATCACTGGACGAGGCTTGTTATAGACAATATTACCCGTCAGGCGGACACAGGCGGTATACTTCTTACAGGAATGGGAAATGATAGGAGCTGGAGGGATTATTTTAACCACATAGTGCTTAACGCTTCCCAGGTGACAAACCCTTCCATAGATCCCTTGAGAGAGCCGATGGAGCTTAAGACCTTCATTGGATCAAAACCCGACAGGATAGAATATGATGTACAAGCATTCAAATCCGAGAAAAAATATGGTATCAAGACCAAGCTTGCTCCACAGATGGAGCTTGAGACACCCATTATGTTTTCGGCCATGAGCTTTGGCTCTATATCGCTTAATGCCTGCAAGTCATTGGCGGCCGCTGCCTGTGAATTTGGAACCTTTTGGAACACGGGTGAAGGGGGTTTGCACAGGGACTTAAACAAATACGCCCATCGTGCAATAGTTCAGGTGGCCTCCGGCAGGTTTGGTGTTCATAGGGAATATTTAGAGGTGGCCGGTGCAATAGAGATAAAGATCGGACAAGGGGCAAAGCCCGGAATAGGAGGACATCTTCCTGGTGAGAAAGTGCCCGAGGAAGTCTCCCAGACCCGGATGATCCCTGTGGGAACAGATGCCCTTTCCCCTGCTCCCCATCATGATATTTACTCCATTGAAGACCTCAAACAGTTGATCTTTGCTCTCAAGGAGGCCACAGACTATACAAAGCCCGTTGGGGTAAAGATAGCAGCTGTTCACAATGTAGCCCCAATCGCCTCCGGGATAGTCCGGGCCGGGGCTGACTTTCTGGCTATTGATGGCCTGAGAGGAGGCACAGGCGCAGCGCCTACTGTAATGAGAGACAATGTGGGGATTCCAATAGAGCTTGCCATTGCTGTGGTTGACCAGAGATTGAGGGAGGAAGAAATAAGACATCAAGCAAGCCTCATTGCTGCGGGGGGTTTCCGTTCAAGCGCTGATGTGATAAAGGCAATCGCCTTGGGTGCAGATGCCGTATACATCGGCACAGCAACCCTTGTGGCTTTAGGCTGCCACCTGTGTCAGAAATGTTACACAGGTAAGTGTAATTGGGGGATAGCTACCCAGGACCCCTACCTCACCAAAAGGCTCAACCCCGAGATCGGGAAGGAGAGGCTTTTGGGTTTGCTCAGGGGCTGGTCTCTAGAGATAAAGGAGATGTTGGGTGGCATGGGGATTAACGCCATAGAGTCCCTAAGGGGGAATCGGGAGCAGCTCAGGGCGGTAGGTCTCAACGAGGTTGAGTTGAACCTTTTAGGGCTGAAACATGCGGGGGAGGCATGGTGAAAAAGAGAATTGTAATAAACGAAGAGTACTGCATGGGATGTAGGGTGTGTGAGGTCTATTGCGTCACGCAGCACTCAGCTTCAAAGAATATACTTAAGGCCTATAAGGGTGAGTATCCAAGGCCTGCTTCAGCAATAGTGTTCGAGCAAAAGGGCCACATATCCTTTGCCCTCCAGTGTCGCAATTGTGAAGAACCTCCTTGCGTGGAGGCATGCCTTACAGGCGCCATGTACCTGGATGAAGAAAAAGGATATGTCCTTCACAACAGAGATAAATGTGTGGGCTGTTGGATGTGTATCATGGTCTGCCCCTTCGGCGTGATTAAGCCTGATCTGGAAAATAAGGTTGTGGCATCTAAGTGCGATCTTTGCATAGAGGCAGAATATCCCGCCTGTGTCGCCCATTGCCCAAACGAGGCAATTAAATTGGTAGAGATCGATGGATAAGATTCGATATCTTATAATAGGGAATTCTGTTGCTGCGGTAAACTGTGTCGAGGCCATAAGAGGCTACGATACAACCAATGACATTACAATAGTGTCTGATGAGGAACCCTTCAACTACTCCAGGCCCTTGCTTTCTTACTATCTTGGGGGCAGGATTACCCAAGAGAGGCTTCCATTTGTAAATAGAGATTTTTATGAAAAGCATCGGGTGAATCTGATATTGGGTAAGAGGGCAGAACGTCTTGATGTATCCAAAAAGGAAGTGCTCTTGACCGATAGCACACTGCTGTCCTGCGATAGGTGCCTTATATCTGTAGGTGGAGTTCCGATTGTCCCCCCGATTGAGGGATTTCATGACAATATCGAGGGTATCTTTACTTTCCTTAAGCTGAAGGAAACAAAAAATCTCATCGATTATATAAAAAGAGAAACAATCAAAGACGTGGTCGTCCTAGGAGGAGGATTGATTGGCCTTAAAGTGGTTGAAGGACTTGTTGAGAGAGGCATAAAGCCAACAGTTATCGAGCTTATGGACAGAATCCTAGCAAACACCTTTGACAAGGAAGCCTCATCAATAATAGAGGAGAGGCTATCACAGGGAGGCTGTAAGGTAATTAAAGAAGATACAATACAGGGCATAGAGACAAAGGGAGGAAAGATATCAAGTATATTTCTAAGAAGCGGCAAGGAACTAACTACATCCCTCCTTATTATAGCTGTGGGTGTGAGGCCAAACTTAGAGCTGGTGAAAGGGACACCTATAAGGGTGGATAGGGGCATATTGGTAGACAGGTTTATGAGGACAAACATTGAGGATGTCTATGCAGCTGGAGACTGTGCCCAAGGGATCGACTTTTTGAGCAAAACAAATGCAGTAATAGCAATCTGGCCTGTTGCAGCCCGTCAGGGCAGGACTGCAGGTCTTAACATGTCTGGGATAACAACAGAATACCCTGGCCTTTTTGCCATGAACTCTGTCCAGATCATTGACATCCCCACCATCTCATTTGGGATAACCAATCCACCGGAGGAGGAAGGGTATGAGGTTCTAAAGAGACAAGACAAAACTAAGGGAGCCTACAAAAAGATTGTATTAAAAGATAGCAGGGTTGTAGGGATAATACTTCTCAACTGCATAGAGCGGGCAGGTGTGTATGGGATGCTCATTAGGGAGGAGATCGATGTCCAAGATTTCAAAGATCAACTTCTGGGGGATGACTTTGGATTGTTGGTCCTTCCAAAGGATTTCAGGAAACACCTTGTTGAAGGAAGAGGGATAGTAGTATGAAAGAGATAGATGCACAGGGTCTGCATTACAGGAGCCTAAACAAAAGATTGCGAGGGCTTATAAAGGAAGGGGAGAAACGCATCCTTGTAAGAAATGTATGTGGCCAGAGATATATAGGTGATGGGATAGGGGAAGAGGTGGAGATTATAATAGAGGGAGTGCCTGGCAATGACCTGGCATCCTTTATGGATGGCCCTCGAATCATTGTCAGGGGGAATGCTCAGGATGGCGTGGGCAACACTATGAACAAGGGTGAGGTAATCATTCATGGAGATGCAGGTGACATAGTTGGTTACTCAATGAGAGGGGGCAGGATATTCATACTTGGCAATGTAGGTTATAGGGTAGGAATACACATGAAGGCCTACAAGGATTTTTTCCCTGTTGTTATCGTGGGAGGAGGTGCAAAGGACTTTCTCGGAGAGTATATGGCAGGGGGATTACTTGTGGTATTAGGTCTTAACGGTAGTGAAATAGCAGGCGATTTTGTTGGCACAGGGATGCATGGTGGAACAATGTTTCTGATGGGCAAGGTGGACTCCGCAAGGCTTGGTAAAGAGGTAAAGATAGGCAAGATTACCCCTCAGGACATGGATCTTCTAAAAAAGCACATTGGTGACTTTTGCGCCTCCTTTAAACTTAATTTAGATGAAGTCTTTCAAACACCCTTCACAAAAATATATCCTTACAGCCACAGGCCCTATGGAAC
>DAOVDY010000253.1 GCA_030669265.1 Desulfobacteraceae bacterium
GACCTGATCCTGGATTCTAACTCAAGGACTGTTAGAAGGGCATTTGAGGACCAGATATGGTTGCGCCGTGAGGCTATCATGAAAAAAAACAGGGCCCTTGGCTTCCCAACCATTACATTTCCCTGCGAGATGGCTGATAATCTTGATAAGGAGACTGTTATTGCATCTATGTTCATAGCCAAGTATGCGGGGATTATTATTCTTTCAGATTTTATCGGCGAGAGCCTCTTTCCCCTTCTGGTGGAAAGATTAAATATCTATACAGATCCACAAAGGCCAATGACAGTGGAGCAGGGTATCTATGAGATCAATGGCCCGGACGAGAATTCTCCTGTGTGTATCACGACCAATTTCGCCCTGACATACTTTATTGTGAGTGCTGAGATCGATGCGAGCAGGGTTCCATCATGGCTATTGATAATGGATACAGAAGGACTATCAGTCATGACAGCCTGGGCTGCCGGAAAATTTGTGGGGGATGCTGTAGGTATATTTGTTAACAAATCCGGTATATTTGATAAGGTTAAGCATAAGAAACTTATCATTCCTGGCTATGCTGCAGCTATAAGTGGTGATCTGGAAGAAGAGGTCAAGGATTCTGAGGTACTTATCGGACCAAGGGATGCATCCCAGATCACAAAATTCCTGAAGGAGTTTGGGATTTAAATTTAATTAAGGGGGTATATAAATGTTCATAATTGGAGAAAGCCTGAATGTTATCTCTACAAAAATAGGTCGTGCCTTTAAGGAAAGGAACCCGGTCCCAATCCAGGAAGAGGCCAAGAAACAGAAGGAACTGGGCGCGGACTTTATTGATATCAACTTAGGCCCTGCCAGAAAGGGAGGCCCTGAATTGATGGAGTGGGTGGTAAAGACTGTGCAGGAGATTGTTGATGACATACCTCTTGCTCTTGATACATCCAATATTGAGGCCATAGAGGCCGGGCTGGCCGTATGCAAGGGGAGACCTTTAATTAATTCTATCATGTGCCGGAAGGAGAGGTATGAAAAGATGCTCCCTTTAGTCACCAAATATAATGCCCGGATGATTGCACTTTTATGGGGTCCTCAAGGCATGCCCAGAGATGAGAATGAGAGGGCTGAACTAACTGTGGAATTAGCATATGCAGCAACTGAGGCAAGTGTCCCCAATGAGGATATCTTTGTAGATGGTATTGCTACACCTGTTAATGTACAGCAGGATCAGGTTTATTCCCTCCTTCAGTTTATGCCTATGGTCAAGGATCTTGGTGAAGGGCTGAAATCTACCTGCGGACTATCCAATGTATCTAATGGATCACCTGATCACCTAAGGCCCATATTGAACAGGACGTACATGGTTATGTTGGAGAATTGTGGCATGTACTCCGCTATTGCTGATGTCTATGATAGGGATCTGGTAGATATAGCAAAAGGAAAACGATCAGATATAGTCGAGATTATAGGGAAGGTAATGGATGAAGAGGCAATTGATATGTCATCTCTTTCCAAAGAGCTACAGGATTATGTAAAAACAACACGTATTCTGCTTAAAAAAGCGCTTTATTCCGACTCTTGGCTGGAATTGTAGTTCTTCATATATTGGCTATAGAGGAAACTTTGGAAACTTGAATTACTTTAGGATTGTATTTCCCGCCCCTTGGGACGTTCAATGTCTTTGGAAATACCCCGGCCGCTTGCGGCGGGGTATTTTATTGATACTCTATCTTCTTTTTCAACTCTCTTATAATGCGGTCAATATCAACTGTGTTATCTTCTCCATTTTACACTATTCTTTTTTCTCACCCATGGCTGCTTTCTCTAGACGATAGCGTTTCTCACTCTTTTTACACAGCTCCCATATAATACATGATGACCTAAATTTACAATACACGCAGGGATCTGTGCAGGCCTCACAATTATCCAGACATTCCTGACAGTATCCTACTCCCATCTTCTGGCATATTATCCTGGCTTCCCTATCGGGATGATAACGACACTGCATATTAACTCTGTTTAAAGCATATATTAGTTCACAGCAGGCTTAATTGATGAAACACGCAAATCTGTCTATTTTATAGCATTACGGACTGATTGAGCAGAGGTTGGTGTGATACTCAGAGACCTGAAGCCCAGGCTAAGTTGAAGAGGGACAAATTCTGGATGCGAAGCGCCCTCACCGCAAATTGTCACGTTCTTTTCCTTACCCAATTCGGCAGTCTGTTCGATGATAAAGCGTAGCAGCCAAAGAAAAGTCTTATTCTCGAAGTTTTCGTACCTGAGAACAGCATCGTTATCCCGATTAGCTGCCACGAAGTAATTCAAGCTCTTCTATTGTTTTCTCTGCAACCATCCTTTCCTTGTTAAAATGTTTTATCATTCGATTAAGACATTTCTGCCTTTCTTTATCACCACCAAAATATTTTTCGCAGGCATCCATAAAATACTTTGTTTCTTCAACATTCGATTTCACTTCATCTGATATTTTTTCACTATCATGTCTTACTGCTTCCTGATCGCATACATCGTGGCACCTACCACAGTGGATACAATCATTCATATATATTTCTGCCACTTCATCTTCCATCACTATTGTATCTACCGGGCATTCTTCAACGCATATTCCACATCCTATACACATACCCTTGTCTATCCATGGCATATTTATCTCCTCCTTTACAGTGTAATAATGTGTGATATGTAAATCTCAATCGTCCTCTTGTAATTGGTGAAGCTG
>DAOVDY010000181.1 GCA_030669265.1 Desulfobacteraceae bacterium
CATGTAATCCTTATTAATCTGGCTTCCCAAAGAATGTTTGAGCTTAGGCCGGATGATACACTTGGAAAATTTCACTGGGAGGTGATCAGAAATTCAGAAGTAAATAATCTCTTTAAAGAAATTTTGAAAACCCAGATACAAAAGACAGTGGAATTTCAGATTAGCCCTCTGGATGAAAGGACATCCATGGTACATGCAGCACCCATTAAAGGCAAGGAGGGAAATATCTTAGGGGTAGTGGCAGTCTTTCACGATGTTACCGAGATTAGAAGACTGGAAAAGGTGAGAATGGAATTTGTCGCCAATGTCTCCCATGAACTTAGGACCCCTCTTACCTCGATTAAAGGATTTGTAGAAACCTTGAAAAGAGGAGCACTCGATGAGGGAGAAAATGCCCTAAATTTTCTGGATATTATTGAAAGACATACCGACAGATTGAATCGACTGATTACTGATCTTCTGGAACTTTCCCGTGTTGAAACTGGAAAGAAGAAGATGGATTTTCAGCCGATAAAAGTTGAAGAATTAATAAATAGAGCGATTTCACACTTTATGGAGATCTCGAATAAAAAACTCCGGAAGATAAAATGTAATATTCCCTCTGATCTACCTATGGCCTTGGCCGATGAAGAGGGAATTGAAACCGTGCTTAAAAACCTCTTGGATAATGCCATAAGATATACCCCTGAAAAGGGAGAAATTGACATCATTTCTGCTGACAAGGATGATTATATCGAGATAGCAGTGGTAGATAATGGGATAGGAATCCCCTCAAAAGATCTTCCTCGTATATTCGAGAGATTCTATTGTGTGGATAAGGCCAGATCCAGGGAATTGGGGGGAACTGGTCTGGGGCTATCCATAGTTAAACACATCATTGAAGCCCATGGGGGAACTGTAAGTGTAGATAGTGAAGTTGGGAAAGGATCGAGATTCACCTTTACCCTATCAAAAGTTTCAAAACCGGGATAAATGCTACTTTTTAATTAAAATGACCCCTCATCATTTCAGAGACAATTTTTAGACCCTCAGGATTTAGTTCATAAGGTGGTCTGTCATCTAAATCTGCCTCAATAATACTTTCATTAAAGGGGAGGAAACCGAGAAAGTTAAAATTCGTCATATTTTTAAGTAAAAAATTTTTATCCTTTTCCGATCTGATCTTGTTTCCAACAATAAGAAGATTTTTAATTCTCATCTCTTCAGTTAGTCTTTTAATATGGCGGGCGGTTTCTATACTTCTGCTTCCTGGTTCAACAACCACAATCATCTTATCAACAGCCCGTGCTGTCCCTCTGCCTAAATGCTCAAGCCCTGCCTCCATATCCAAAACCACAACCTCGCCTCGAGCAAGGATTAAATGGGTGATAAGAACCTTTAAAAGAACACTTTGTGGACAGATGCAACCGCCTTCTGCTGTCTTTATCCCTCCTAAAACCATCAGTTTTACACCATCAGCATTGATAGAGAGTTTTTCTGGTAGATCACTCACCTTAGGGTTCATCTTGAATAGGGCCCCCATAGTCCCAATCTTTGTCTCAGTCCTCTCCTCAATGAGAGACTTCATTTCAGAGATAGGCGTTATCTCTTTATAATTTTTTACACCCAAGGCCTGGGCAAGATTTGCATCAGGGTCGGCATCAATGGCCAGCACCAATTTTCCCTTCATTTGCAAAGATTTTATAAGGAAGGCAGCAAATGTTGTTTTGCCCACACCTCCTTTACCGCTAATAGCAATTTTCATAATGTTCAGCTGTCCTTTGTTTGTTGTCCGTTGTATTCTTCTTTCTACATTCTTAGTATCGTTCTCGGTTATCAAAGATACAGCAGTTTTGCCAAAGAAGTATCCGTCTCTGGAAGATTTTATTCATCTAAATCCATAATTCCAGTATTCCATTTTTCCAATAATTCATTGAGGCGAAGCCTTAAATTGTTTATTGAGCCTTTGCTATCAGAGGATACACAATCATACTGACGAGTTCAGAAATATCCTCGGCAGAGAGAAGATTATCCTTGATTGAGCTATCAAATAAAATTGTTCCATTAGGGGGAAACTCTTCATCTCCCCGCCATATAATAAAGGTTATAGGTACCTTTGGAAACGCTTGAATAGTGACGGATACGTCTCCCATGGATGCTATTTGTGCAGCGAAAAGTTCCTGTGCCACTACTGGTAACTTATCTGGATTTTCACCAAACGCGGCAATAAATGGATCTCTTGATCTGGCGTTAAAGGAACTGAGATAAAATCTTGCTGAAGGAATTTCCTGATAGGCAATAAGCTCTCCTGTCAGATCTTCTTTCTTAGCGTTATTCAGGTAATGCAATATCAATATTTTTTCTTTTATTTTAATCTCCTTATCGGAATCCTGATAGAAGATGAGATCTGGCCAGCTAATATTAACCATCCGATTCAAGAACATAATTTGTATACTGTCCGGCTTATTGGCTTTTTCAATAAACTGACCGCCGCTTAACCGGCACAAATGGAGGGGATTTTTATTGCTTATTTCCTCTTTCCCAATCTCCAGGGCCTTTTTATAGTCATCTATCCTTGCCATTTTGTTCTAGCTTTTAAAATTGCCTCAATTTTGCTATAAATAAAACAATCGCAAAAGCGATCTTGAAAATCATTAAATAATCTTAAGATTATTTTATTTATGTAAAAGTGAGTAAAAAGTCAATTAGATTACTATGAGAAGAAGGAAAAAAAAAGAGCGGATTGATCATACAAGGAATAAAACAGAGGAAAACAGGACATTCCTTGATGAACCATTTAAGGGTTTAGGTGAAAACCTTAAAGATATTGATAAAAAAGGGCAGCCTGTTTCATCATATTCTTTAACTGATAGTAAAAAGAAAGAGAGTGATGAGGATCTCTTTCAGTCAGCAATGAAAGACGTTACCCCCTTAAAGGATGATAAAAATAAAGTTATTACGCCCTTTGTAAAAGAAGAGACGTTACCTGAACGGTCTCTTAAGCCTCATAAGAAGGCAGGAGAAGATTTTTCAAGCCTGGTTAAAGAATCTGGCGCATGGGATGTTTCTTTCAGTGATGAATATATGGAGGGAGCAGTTTCTGGTGTTGGCCCGAAGATCATGAAAAGACTCAAAAGAGGTGAATTTTCTGTCCAGGATTATATTGACCTGCATGGCTTGACAAAAAAAGATGCAGAAACTGTTGTTGATGAATTTATAATCCGGAGCTATAATAAAGGTATGAGGTGCGTGCTTATTGTTCACGGAAGAGGGTTGGGCTCAATTGATCATAAACCAGCCATAAAAAGAGAGCTTCCGGTTTGGTTTAGAAGGGGAATTTTAAAAAAAATAGTCCTGGCATTTGTAACTGCTAAGCCCTGTGATGGAGGGACAGGTGCATTATATGTCTTATTGAAGAAGAGATGATGTCAGTAGTTAGTTGTCAGTAGTCCGTTGTGTATGTATTTCTAAGAAATTAATTGGTTTGGTGGATTTATTCACTCAGGCGCTTAAAGATAAGGGATTCTT
>DAOVDY010000222.1 GCA_030669265.1 Desulfobacteraceae bacterium
GGGATAAAGGGGAGGGGGAGCACCCTCACCTCATCCCTCTCCCATTGAGGGAGAGGGAGCATTTAAGCAGATACAGGTAGGCTATTATGGAAAAGATGCTGAAAAAGTTATTTATAATATTGGCTATCTTATGCATCCCTGTCGGATTCTTCATAGAACACGAGCACGTCGTCTTTTTTTGGCACAAAATACCGTCAATTGAGGCGATTTTTGGAATTCTTGGGGCCTTTCTATTGATAGTGGCCACAGTAATACTGGCTTCCTTTGCCCAAAAGAAGGAGGATTTTTATGATTGAGGCCGTTCCACCTGGCTTAATATTTATCCTTGGAGCAATACTGATCCCCTTTTTGAAGGGAAAACTAAAGCAGGTATACATTCTTGTGGTCCCTGCAGTGGCCTTTTTAGATATCTTATATCTAACTCCAGGCACAAGCTGGGTATACAACTTTTTGGGATATGACCTCATCTTTTGCAAGGTTGATAGACTGAGTTTGGTAGTAGGATATATATTTGTCATTATAGGGTTTTTGGCCATACTCTATTGTCTGCATGTAAAACAGGATGGGCAACATATAGCAGCCTTCCTGTATGTTGGAAGCTCTTTAGGGGTAGTTTTTTCTGGAGATTATTTCAGCCTATTTGCCTTCTGGGAAATTATGGCTGTGGCATCTGTGTTCCTCATATGGTTTCAAAAAGACAAGGATTCCCTTAATGCCGGCTTTAGGTATATTCTAATGCACATATTTGGCGGTTGTTGCCTATTAGCTGGTATTATTATTTATACTGTCAGCAAAGGATCCATTGATGTGGCCCTCCTGGAACCCAGTCCTGCTTACTGGCTCATACTTATTGGGTTTGGACTAAATACCGCCTTTATTCCCATTCATACCTGGCTACCAGATGCATATCCCGAGGGGACTATTACAGGAAGTGTGTTTCTTTCAGTTTTTACCACAAAAACAGGTGTCTACGTATTAGCCAGATGTTTCCCGGGTGTGGAGTTGGTAGCTTACATGGGTGGCCTAATGGCAGTATACGGTGTTATATTTGCATTACTTCAAAATGATGCCAGAAGACTCCTTGCCTACCATATCGTAAGCCAGGTGGGATATATGGTGGCAGGGGTTGGTGTGGGAACTGCACAGGGCATAAATGGTGGAATAGCCCATGTCTTTAATCATATCTTATATAAGGCCTTACTCTTTATGTGTATGGGATCGGTTATGTATATGACAGGAAGAAGAAAATTATCCGATATGGGCGGCCTGGCAAGGTTTATGCCTGTTACCTGCATTGCCTGTATCATAGCTGCCCTTTCCATTTCCGGGGCACCGGGATTTAATGGATTTGTAAGTAAGGGGATGGTTATAGCCTCTACGGTTGAGGCTCACATGCCCATCTTAGAGCTCATGTTGATCCTGGCATCCGTAGGAACATTTCTCTCCTTTGTGAAACTTGGCTACTTTGCCTTCTTTGCTAAAAACCCCGAGATAAGGGCCAAGGAGTCCCCCTTTAATATGCAACTGGCCATGGGCTTAACCGCCTTTGCCTGTGTGTTTGTTGGTCTTTATCCTAAGATACTCTTTGACATACTTCCCTATAACGTGGTTGGCTATCATCCCTTCACCTCTTCCCACATATTTGGAGTTATTCAGCTATTTATGCTAGCCGGAGTAGCATTTATTTTAGCAAAGGCCATGGTTGTGCCTCACAGGGCGACTATTTTAGACTTTGACTATTTCTATCGAATGGGAGGAAGAGGACTGATATGGGTATGCACTGTACCTATGAGCAACTTCAGGACTAAATCGCAGGTGCGCTTATCCAGGGCAGTATATATCATTGCCCGCTTAGCCAGGAATCCCATCTCGATCCTTGAGATACCAACAGCATTCATTTATCTAAGAATCACCAAAGGGCTGAGATATGTAAGTGGGTTTTCTTCTGGTGAGACTTATGACGAAAACTTATATAGAAGACCTATCGGTGTGGGAGTTCTTTTAGCAATTATACTCCTTTTTGCTTTTGCTTTGATTTATTTTATTTTTTAAACTCAAAAAATTTACTGATTTCTATCTACGAAAAGCTAAAGAAGATTGATTTTTTTCTATGCCTTGGGCATATTTTTAGTAATCGTTCGCGCGGCATCGGGGTAATGTCGAGTTTTAGGTAAGAGCCTTTTCCTGTTGAGGATGATAAAATATAGAACTGGAAGAAAGAAGCCGTAAATAGGTAAAAAGAAAAAAGAGGAAAGGGTAAGATATCCAAAATATGTTAAAAAAGGAGAGCCAGTTATGGAAATCAAAAAGATGCTGTTTGTAACCGATTTTGAAGAATTGTGGTTTGATGCCTTACGATCATTAATGGTTCTTAGAGACGCAGGCCTTGATCATGTGGTGCTCATGCATGTGATAGATCGTAGTATAGGCTATTATACTACGGATGAAAAAAAGAGGCTTACGGCAATGGCTGAAGTCCGTTTTGTAGATTGGGCACAAAGTCTATATGAGGAGGGCATGGAATGTGGATCGTATATCGTGGTGGGAGATACGGTTTCTAAGGTTCTTGAAGCCGAGAAAGAGGAAGAGGTTGACCTCACTGTAATCAGTCGTCAGAAGAGGACAAAACTGCAAAAGCTCTATGTAGATTCAAAGACAATAGAATTTCTTCGAAAAGCCACTACACCGGTCCTTGTACATAAGTATAAGTTAGAGTCTGGCGGGGTGAATGAAAGGCTGTTTGAGAGGCCACTTTTGACAACGGATTTTTCTCCTCCAGCTAATAGGGCACTGGAATTTTTAGTCGGTCTTAAAAGTATTATAAAAAAGCTACAGTTAATCCACGTTGTAACTGAGAAAGCCATGGCTGGTCTGGGGAAAAGGGGGCTTATGAAAATGGAAAGGGAGAATAGAAAAAAACTCGATGAATTGTGTGAAGCCCTTGAAAGTGAAGGAATAGAAGCAGAATACCACCTCTACATCGGCGATCTCAGCCAGATTGAAAATGCAGCCCGGGAACGT
>DAOVDY010000191.1 GCA_030669265.1 Desulfobacteraceae bacterium
GATTTAATATAAAAATAAAACGAGGAAAGAGCAAAAAGGGTCACTAATATATTGTTTCTGGAAACGATAAAAGAGACGGACTCGGTATTGACAGGATGCAGAGCAAAAATGATTGTAGACCAAAATGCCGAATATCGATCATTTATGAGTAAAATAAGAATTTGAAATAGCAGAAAACAGCTTACACAATGAAGAATAAGGTTTGTGGTTCGAAACCCGGGGGCATTCATGCCCCAGAGCTTATAATCAATCCAGTACGATAGATTTATCAATGGTCTGTAATAACCAGTATGGTAATCACCTACCTCCCTTCTATCGGGTATGCCATCTTCTTGACTAAGATAAGAGGTAATAGAGTGTGTTTCCTTTATGTATTGATTATTTTTTATTAAAGAATTATCGTCTAAGATAAACTCGCCTGAAAAAGTTGGTATATACACAAGTGTAATAAGTAGACCTACAATAAGATAGCACCAAAATGGCTGGCTTATAGTGATGGAGGAAATATGGAAATTTTTAATCTTGAACCAGAAACTCATCTAACTCCATGTCGTAAAAATGTATTTGCTATTGTTACCATCTTCATAATTGTCATAGCAATTTATTCAAATACGCTTAATGCCTCCTGGCACTTCGATGATGAAACGAACATCCTTGGTAATAAGCCGCTGCATCTAAAGGAACTTAACTGGCGGAATATCACAAAGACGTTTTTTGCCAGTTATGATAATGGCGGTAAAATATACCGTCCGATAGCATGTTTTACCTTTGCTCTCAACTACTATTTTGGCAAAGATAATGTCTTTGGTTACCATTTTGTAAATCTATCTATTCACCTTCTGACCTCGATATTTTTATTTCTTTTTATTTATCACTCCCTAAACCTCCCTTTATTGAAAGCAAAATACGGGCCAAACTCTTACTTTATAGCCTTACTAGCCACAGTTCTTTGGGCCATAAATCCCATACAGACCCAGTCCATCACATACATAGTTCAGCGTATGTCAAGTATGGCAGGAATGTTTTATATAATGTCAATGTATTTTTATTTAAAGGCGAGAACAAGAATATGTAAGCTTAATTTAGTAAAAGTCGCCCTTTATTTTCTCTGTTTCATTGCCGGAATTCTGGCTTTTGGCTCAAAAGAGAATGCCGCCATGCTCCCAATCAGTATCTATCTTTTCGACCTTTTTCTAATCCAGGGGCTAACAAAGGAAAATATTAGAAAGAATTCTCTTGTCTTCCTTATTCTGATTCTCATTCCTATGGTTCTGGCACTAATCCTCAAAGGCCCATCCATTTTCTCCATCAAACACCTGTTTTCAGGCTATGAACACAGAGCATTTACCCTGTTTGAGAGGCTTTTAACTGAACCCAGAATAATAATTTTCTATATTACATTATTACTATATCCCATGCCAGATAGATTATGCATAACACATGATATACTTGTATCACATAGCCTTATTAACCCGCCTACAACAATAATAGCCATTTTCACTATTCTTATAATCCTTGGCTTAGCTATAATGAAATCGAAGAAATGGCCTTTTATTTCATACTGCATTATCTTTTTTTTCATCAATCACCTTATTGAGTCTTCTATTTTTCCTCTGGAACTCATCTTTGAACACCGAAATTATATCCCTTCCATGCTTTTCTTTGCCCCTATAGCAATCCTACTCTTAAGGATGATAAAGCATTTCTCCAATAAAAGAAATTTGCAGCTCATCACCCCCCTTTTTATTATACTTATTCTGGTAGGTCAGGGGCACAGCTCATTCATGCGTAACTTTATCTGGAAAACAGAAGAGACCTTATGGATGGACGCCACAGATAAGAACCCAAAGCTTCCAAGGCCCTACCACAATTTAGGAAGACATTATGGCAATATGGCCTACAAAGAGAAAGAAATTGCCTTGTACCAACAGGCACTTACATTAGAGAGAGGGGCTAACACCATAAGTCACCATATGACTCATTACAATTTGGCTCTAGCGTACATGAAAATTAATCAACAAGAAAAGGCAATAGTACATTTTAGAAAGGCAATTGAAATAGCCCCTGGATTTTATGATGCTTACAATAATCTGGGTGTCCTAATGATCAAACAAGGAAGATACGATGATGCCTTTAATAATTTCATAAAAGCACTGAGCTACGACAATGACAATGCAAGGGCACATAATAATCTTGGTTTTGTTTTACTTAAGAAAGGACATCTTGAAGAAGCTCTTATTGAATCAAAAAAGGCACTTGCAGCAGAAAAGAATTTTTCACCAGCTTTCTACAACCTCGGTATCATTTATAAATACAAAAAAGGATTTTCAAAGGCCAAATATTATCTTGGATTGGCTCTGGAGAAAAATAGGAAAAACATCATGACCCGCTTTCATATTATCGAGACTCTTTTTTTGGCACAGGATGAAGAATCTTTGAATAAATTCCTGTCTGAAACACTACTCATAATACCGCCTGAAAAACTGAGCGCGCTCATCAGAGATATTGCAGCGGATAACATTCCAGATGATGAAATTCCCGATCTTCAAATTATTCTTCCTCTTTTAGGGAAAGCTTACATACAACACTCATGTACGTTACGAAAATATGGGTACCAGTATCTGGAAAAAGGGAAGAAAAAATGAAGGAGGTTTTTTTAAGAAACTTATTTAATAAGTAATACTGCCTCCCGGACCCTTTACAGAATAGGTAATATCACCACTTG
Organism: Desulfobacteraceae bacterium; assembly: GCA_030669265.1. Lineage (GTDB taxonomy): Bacteria > Desulfobacterota > DSM-4660 > Desulfatiglandales > B25-G16 > B33-G16. The sequence continues at coordinate 2,726 of DAOVDY010000191.1, forward strand.
TATGGTATGCCTTCATAGTATAGCTAGTAGCATCACCATCACACTGTGAAAAGTCTACCTTATCAGAAATATATAGTCCGTAGGGGCTTCCTGTGAGATTACCAATAGTGCCAGTGTATGTTGACTCATTAACGAAGTAGGCTTCCTGTGCTGTACATGCATTTTTTAAGTCTGCGTTTGCCGAGGAATTGTATGATCTTGTCCTATATACACTGAACTGCGGGATAGCGATAGCTGCCAGGATTCCGATGATGGCAATAACAATCATCAACTCAATAAGGGTAAAGCCCTTTTTCATTCTCCACCCTATTCTATTTTTTGAATTCAAGATTCTTAAAAAAATGCAAAATGCAAAAAACTGGCAGGCCTTACAAAAAAGCCTGCCAGTTTAGCAACAATTTAGTGCGAAACACTGCCACCTGGGCCAGTTACTGTATAGGTAATATCACCACTTGTATGGTATGCCTCCACATGATAGGTATCCACATTACCGCGTTGATTAGCGGCTGGGAGGAATCTTACCTTGTCAGAGGTATAGAGACCGTAAGAAGACCCTGTAAGATTACCAATAGTGCCAGTGTATGTTGACTCATTAACGAAGTAGGCTTCCTGTGCTGTACATGCATTTCTTAAG
>DAOVDY010000188.1 GCA_030669265.1 Desulfobacteraceae bacterium
AATTTGTTGCCGGCATAAGAAGGGCTCCTGATAGGGGATTTAGGCTTGAGCAAAAACAAACTGAAATTGCCTTAAAAAATGCGCTTCGCTATATTCCAGAAGAATTGCATGAAAAATTGGCGCCTGAATTTTTAAGCGAACTTCTTACTCAAGGGAGAATCTATGGATACCGTTACCGGCCTGAAGGAGATATTAAGGCAAAGCCTATTGATGAGTATAGGGGAAATTGTATTGCGGGAAAAGCCTTTCAAGTACAGATAGACAATAACCTAGATTTTGATGTTGCTCTTTATCCTTATGAACTTGTTACATATGGAGAAACAGGAAGTGTTTGCCAAAACTGGATGCAGTACAGATTGTTAAAAAAGTATCTTGAAATTTTGACAGAGCAGCAAACCTTGGTTGTGGAATCTGGCCATCCTCTTGGTCTTTTTGAATCAAAACCGGACAGCCCAAGAGTAATTATAACAAATGCTTTAATGGTTGGAATGTTTGATAATGAAAATGATTGGGAAATTGCAGAGGAGATGGGTGTTGCTAATTATGGGCAGATGACTGCCGGGGGATGGATGTATATAGGTCCCCAGGGCATTGTACATGGTACATACAATACAATACTTAATGCAGGAAGGTTAAAATTAGGAATAGGTCAGAAAGAAGATTTAAAGGGTCATTTGTTTATATCGTCCGGTCTCGGCGGTATGAGTGGTGCTCAAGGAAGGGCAGTTGAAATAGCTGGCGGTGTTGGAGTTTTTGCAGAGGTTGATATATCAAGGGTGAAGACAAGGCACGAACAGGGATGGGTACGTGAGGTATTGTTTGATTTAAAAGAAGTCTTTGATATGGCCAACAAATATTTAAAAAAGAAAGAGTCTATGTCAATTGCATATGTTGGTAATATTGTTGATTTATTAGAATATGTAGAAAGGAATAATATAGAGGTAGAATTACTTTCTGATCAGACATCATGTCATGCGCCGTATAATGGAGGATATTGCCCTCAGGGTATTAGTTTTGAGAAAAGAACACAATTACTTAAAACAGACAGAGTTGCATTCAAACAGCTCGTTGACAAGAGTCTCAGGCGCCATTTTGAATTGATAAAAACCTTAGTGGATAAGGGGGCATATTTCTTTGATTATGGTAATTCCTTTATGAAGGCGGTTTATGATGCTGGTGTAAGGGAGATTTCTAAAAACGGGATAGATGAAAAGGATGGGTTTATTTTCCCATCATATGTTGAAGATATAATGGGGCCACAAATTTTTGACTTCGGCTATGGCCCATTTAGATGGGTTTGTTTAAGCGGAAAACATAAAGATTTAATAAAAACAGACAGAGCCGCGATGGAATTCATAGATCCAAATAGAAGGGCTCAGGACAGAGATAACTATGTATGGATTAGAGATGCAGAAAAGAATAGATTGGTTGTTGGAACGCAGGCGAGAATATTGTACCAAGATGCAGCAGGGAGAGTAAATATTGCCCTTAGGTTTAATGAGATGGTTCGAAATGGAGAGGTGGGCCCCATTATGCTTGGGAGAGATCATCATGATGCTGGCGGGACAGACTCACCGTTTAGAGAAACTGCAAATATATACGATGGAAGCAATGTAATGGCAGATATGGCAACTCAGTGTTTTGCTGGTAATGCTGCCAGAGGCATGACCCTTGTTGCATTACATAATGGTGGTGGCGTTGGCGTTGGTAAGGCCATAAATGGTGGATTTGGATTAGTTCTTGATGGTCGAGAAGAGATCGATGCCATTATAAAGTCGGCTATGCGATGGGATGTTATTGGGGGTGTTGCACGGCGCGCATGGGCCAGAAATGAGAATTCCATTGCAACCTGTATTGAGCATAACAAGGTGAGTAAAGGTATCGATCATATCACTCTTCCGTATATACCTAAAGATGATTTAGTGAAAAACCTCGTTTCAGAAGCCTTTATAAAAAGAGGTTAATGCTAACGTCATTGGTAAAAAAATTGGTTTTGGGTGGGGACTATTGTTGATTTATAAAAGGATCAGGACATCATGACTAAACAATTGATAGAATGTGTTCCAAATTTCAGCGAAGGTCGCAGAAACGAGATCATTGAAGCCATTGTGGAACCTTTCCGGAAGAGAAAGGGATGTGCCCTTTTTGACTACCGGGCGGACAAAGATCACAACCGGCTTGTGGTGAGCCTTGGGGGTGAACCAGATTCTGTTCAGGAAGCGCTCTTGGAAGCGGCTAAGGTTGCTATTTCCAATATTAATTTGGCACAGCATCAGGGCAGTCATCCCAGGATAGGGGCTGTGGATGTTATTCCTTTTGTGCCACTTCAGAATATAACCATGGAGGAGTGCGTGGACCTGGCTCATCGGTTTGGGCAGAGGTATTATAAAGAGACAGGGGTTCCTGTTTATTTTTACGAAGAGGCAGCGCTGAGACCTGAACGAAAGCGCCTCGAGGTTATTCGAAAGGGGCAGTACGAAGCCCTGAAGAGAGAAGTAGTAAATTCGGAGAGGCATCCAGACGTGGGAGAACCCACACTACATCCTTCTGCTGGTGCCACGGTTATCGGCGCGAGAAAAATTCTCATTGCCTTCAATGTGAACCTTGGAACAGATGACGTGAAGGTCGCTAAAGAAATCGCCAAGGTGGTTCGCTCTTCAAGCGGTGGATTAAGTCATGTGAAATGTATTGGTCTTACCCTTAAGGAGCGTGGATTAGTACAAGTGAGTACAAATATCGTTGATTACGAAAAGAATGCACTCTACCGCGTATTGGAACTCATACGCATGGAGGCCAAAAGATGGAACGTTCCTGTAAAGGAAACTGAAATCTACGGGATGATTCCTGCTGCAGCTATTGTGGATAACATGTCCTACTATATGCAGACTTCAGGGTTTGATCCCAGCCAGGTGATAGAGCTCCGCCTGCTTCAGATGTTAGGAGATGATAACACATGATCCGAAAGCTATTTACTAATGCACGTATAGTAACGCCATATGATCCTGGAGTTCCACTGGCAGGGAAGCGCCAGGGAGAGGTACGCCATTTTGAGAAAGGGGCCCTCCTTTGCAAGGATGGTGTGATAGAAGCAGTAGGGAATGAAGATGAGGTAAGGGCATCTCTCGTGCCTCGTGACGTGGATATAGAGGTGGATTGTGGCGGATTATGTCTCATTCCCGGATTTGTAGACCCCCATACCCACATGTGCTTTACGAAAAGAAGGGAGGAAGAGTTCACCCTTCGCATAGAAGGAAAAGAGTATCTTGATATACTACGCCAGGGAGGGGGAATACTCTCCTCAGTCCGGGAGGTGAGGGGTGCCTCTGAGGAAGGACTATTTTCTGTGACCCTACAACATGCCATGTCGGCACTTCAGTTAGGGACTACCACACTTGAGATTAAGAGTGGGTACGGGCTGGATATA
>DAOVDY010000004.1 GCA_030669265.1 Desulfobacteraceae bacterium
GTGTCAGGCGGTATATTTTCTGTGGCACTTTCCTTCCCGTCACCGGGACTCCGTGTTACGGAGCACCCTACCCTGCGGAGCCCGGACTTTCCTCCCTTCGTTGGAGCCAGGTTTTGGCCTAACCCTTTCGAACAGCGACCATTTGCCCTGCTCTAACACCAATCCATTTTCGATTGCAGATTGCGGATTTCGGAATTGAAAATGAAAAATCCAAAATCCAAAATCTAAAATCCTTAAATCTCTCTATCGTCTTCCCAATAAATAATTCTATTGCAATGAGGGCAACTTTGTATAGAGCCTCCTTTAATTAATTCGTTGTATTGTTGGGGTGGAATCCCTAAGTTACACCCTTGACAAATGCTATTTATTACTTGAGTTACTACCCTACCTCTTAAATTTCCCCTGAGTCTATTATACCGCTCCAGTAAATTCTTATCAACATTTTGGCATAATTGAATCCTTTTTTCATCAAAAGATTTTACCTCATTGTGAAAATCTCTTATTCTCTGTGAAAATTCCTCTTGTTTGTTTTTATATTCTTTTTGAGATTCCCTCAAGTTACCATTATTATCAGCGCACTCCTCTTCCTGAATTTCAATATCCTCCATACATTTTATCACTGCTTCTTCTTTTTCAAAAATAAGCTCTTTAAGATCTTCAATCTCTTTCAAGACTGCTTGATATTCCTTGTTTGTCTTGACATCACTAAGTCTTGACTTGCTTTTTTGAAATTTATGCTCTATCTCTTCCAGTTCCCTCTCAACTGTCCTCCTCTCTTTTTTAAGCTCCTCAATGGAAGATAAATCTTGTTCCATGGCATTGCTTAAAAGATCAAGTTTCTTTTTTAATTTTTCAATCTCTTTAGGGGATTCTTCTTTCTCTTTTTTTATCTCATCAAATCTAATATCAATCGACTGTATCATCAAGAGTGGCTCAAGTTCTTTATCCAATTTCACACCTTTTTTAGTAGGTAGCCAAAAAAATGAGAGGGTGTCCTATTCTAAAAGGCACCCTCGTTTCCTTAAGATAAACGTATTATAAGACACCCAACAATATTCAAGCATCTTTTACTGTCTGATGGGCCCACCTGGTCTCGAACCAGGGACCTACCGGTTATGAGCCGGTGGCTCTGCCAGCTGAGCTATGGGCCCTTTTTTTGCGTTATGGTAACTGAATTAAAATTTATATGTCAAGGAAAATAAAAAAACTTTAGAGGCCTTAATTAGAATTCAGTAAAGCTCTCTAGCACTTTCCTTCTCCTCGGGTGTCTTAGTTTCCTCAGTGCCTTAGCCTCTATCTGCCTTATTCGCTCTCGTGTAACATTAAACTCTTTGCCTACCTCCTCGAGAGTGTGATCGGCCTTTTCACCGACTCCGAATCTTTTTCTTAATACCTTCTCTTCTCTTGGAGTCAGGGTAGTCATAATCTTCCTTGTCTGCTCACTTAAATCAAATTTTGTAACTGCCTCAACTGGAGACATTATCTTCTTATCTTCTATAAAATCTCCTAAATGGCTATCCTCTTCTTCGCCTATGGGTGTTTCTAAAGAAATGGGCTCTTTGGCTATCTTTAAAACCTTCCGTACCTTTTCCAGAGGGAATCCCATCCTCTCTGCAATCTCCTCAGGGTTTGGCTCCCTGCCTTGCTCTTGAACGAGGGTTCTGGAGATTTTAATAAGCTTGTTAATCGTCTCTATCATATGAACTGGTATCCTTATCGTCCTTGCCTGGTCAGCAATAGCCCTTGTTATAGCCTGTCTGATCCACCAAGTAGCATAGGTGCTGAATTTATATCCCCTTTGATATTCAAACTTATCTACCGCTTTCATCAAGCCGATATTCCCTTCCTGGATAAGATCAAGAAATTGAAGACCTCTATTAGTATATTTTTTGGCAATACTTACCACTAATCTAAGATTAGCCTTTATAAGTTCATTCTTAGCGGACTCTGACTTTCTTAAATTATCATCTATCTCCTTAGATATTCTTTGCATTTCTTTGAGGGGCATAGTCGTCTTGTTCTCTATTGCATCAATACAATCCTTCGTTTCCTTTATTTTTGATATAAGAAACAAGATCTCTTCTTTTGGTAAATTCAAGGCTTTAACCTTCTTGCCGCCCTCTTCATTTTTTGAAAATTCCTCCAGACATTTCTCTAAATAAGAAAATGATTTCCCACCTACCTTTAGAAAACAATCAGTGAGCGTTTTTTCTAATTCTTCTAAACGCTTAAGGATCTCCTTATATATCTGTACCATCTTCAGAATATGGCCTTTTTCAAGTTTAAATGATCGCATCATATCGAATATCGCCCGTTGCGTTTTATTAACAGTGGCTTTTAATCTTTTTCTCTGAGCTGTATCACGGTAATCTTTTAACTTATTCCATGCGGTGCATGTTTCCTTATCCAAGGCATTTACCTTGTTGATGAGACCAAGTAAGAAATCTCTCCTCTGACCGATTTGATGTAAATTATATTCGTCCTCTATATCATTAACAATATCCCTCACCTTTATTAATCCGGCCTCTAAATCCCCACCTAACTCTGTGAGATATTCTATGCCAACTCTGCATCTGATAAGGTCATTCAGCACCTGATTCTCCCCTGTTTCTATCCTCTTTGCTATCTCTACCTCCCCTTCTCTACTCAGCAATGAAATAAGACCCATCTCCCGTAAATACATCTTGACAGGGTCATAGGTTTTTGCAGTAAAATCTTCCTCAAGTTCGCTTAATGATTGCTTCTCTTTTTTGCCTTGTTCATCCGCCTCCTCTGTCTTTTTAACCTTTTCAATCTGTCCACCGACAGGTTCATTTACTACCTTAATATTCAAATCTTCAAACATCTGTAATAGATCATCAATCTCTTCTGATGATATTATGTCATCAGATAGATCCTCATTCAGTTCTTTATAGGTAATATAACCCTTATCCTTGCCGATGTTGATCAATCTTCTTAAATTAATATCATCACCATTTTTTGCCATATAAAATCTCCTGATAATGTTTGCTGAAATTTGTCAGCATATGACTCTGACACTGCCTCTCGGCCATGAGCCTGTCGAGAGCCCCTCGGCCGTGAGCCCTTCGGCTGCGAGCTCAGGGTCGAGCGGCTCGGAGCCGAATGGCCTCTAGGTCGAACGACTCAAGGCCGAATGGCGCTTCAGAATTATTCATAAAAGAAACGTTACGTAGAGCATGGAGGCGTCTTTTTACATCTAGTTACTTAGAAATTTTTCATCCTGTTTTGGCTTTGTTACGCTTTTGCTATTTGAATCAAGATCCTGTTTTTCTCTGATCAGACGATTTAACATTTCCATATCACCTTGAGCTGATGCCTTTCTGATAGATCGAGAGATCTTGACTTTCGCTATCTTTTTTTCAAATTCACTCACTGCCTGGCCAACCGATTCCTCAGAATAAAAAGGCTGAGACATTAAAATTACTCTAAGTTGTTCTTTTGCTGCAGGGCTGTCAAGAAATTCCTCAACCCTATCCAGGTTTCCTTCAGAGGGAAATTTTTCCATTATCACCTTGATAATGGTAATTATCTCTGGATCAGAAACAATCAATTCCCATTCCTGATTCCTGAAGGTATCAATCTTTTCTGGGTAATGGAGTAAAAGGTTGATAAATTGTAAATCAGAGCCGTATTTTCTTGGATCTTGAGTCTCAGAAAATCTGCTTTTAAGCTGAGAGATATCTCTCTCGTTTGTCCTCTTACCCTCTTGATGCTTCAATTCTTCCCAGACAGTAGCCTCATTTATGCCTGTCTTTTCTGCAAACCTGTGTACATATAAAAATCTGGTAGCTCCCTGCTCTAATTGCATGAATACAGGCAAAACCTCACTCAATATCTTAATCTGCCCATCAACCCCGGTATCCATATTTGCCAATGCCTGGTCCAGATAAAAATCAAAAATAGGTGCTGCTCTCTCTAAAAGTTTTTTAAAGGCATCTGAGCCATGTTTATTTACAAAACTATCCGGGTCTTCACCTTGAGGAAGAACAACAACCTTTGCGGAAATTCCTTCATTTAAAAACAAGGGGAAGCTTTTCAAGGCAGCCTTTCTTCCCGCATCATCAGGGTCAAATAAAACGACAACATCTTTTGTATACCCTTTTAATCTCCTTATCTGATCACTTGTAAGTGCGGTCCCCAACGTTGCAATTACATTTGAAATGCCATGCTGCCTAAGGACCAGCATATCCATATATCCTTCTACAATTATCGCCAGATCCCTTTTTCTGATGTTCTCAAATGCAGAATCAAGACCATATAAGTAATATCCTTTATGGTATATCGGTGTCTCAGGTGTATTAATATACTTGGGTAGTGAATCATCTAAAATCCTGCCTCCAAAACCGATATTATGATGATTAAGATCAAAGATAGGAAACATTATCCTGCCCCTGAAACGATCATAATATTCTTTATTGTTTTTAAGTATTAGAAGCCCGGCCGTTGCTGCTTTATCCAGAAAACAATTTTTCGATTTTAGGTAATTGAGCAATCCGTCCCATCTTTTAACTGCATATCCAAGTCTAAAGTTCGAGATTGTTTCTTGAGATATATGTCGCCGCGAAAAATAATCCCTGCCAGGCTTTCCATCAGCAGACTTTAAAAGAATATTATGGAAATACCTTCCTGCCAGGTCATTTATCTTAAATAATTGCTCCTTTAATTCCTTCTTTTTTTTATCAGCGTATAAATCCCTTTTTTGAGGTAGCTGAATATTATAACGCTCTGCAAGATCTTTAAGAGACTGGGGAAAATCAAGGTTGTGATACTCCATCCAAAAGGTAAAAACATCACCCCCCTTGCCACAACCGAAACAATGATATATCTGTTTGTTCTGATTAACGGTAAAAGAAGGTGATCTTTCAGAATGAAAAGGGCAAAGGCCAACATAGTTTTGCCCCCTCTTTTTCAGCTCAACATACTGCCCAATCACCTCAACAATATCTGCTGCCTTCTTTACCTCTTCTTTTGCCTCTGAAAAATTTGTCATTCGTTATTCGTCATTTGTCATTCGTCACTTGCCGTTGATGTTTCTTTTCTTCCTTACTAATGACAAATGACCAGTGACAAATGACAATCGATTAAAGCTCAACCACTGTTATGCTATCGTTGCCTCCGTCTCTGCCTCCTGGAATAAAATCCTTCACGTAACAATTTTCTTTTAAATGCTCTCTAATGGCCCTCTTTAAGGTCCCTGAACCCATACCATGAATTATCTTTACTTTGGTATATCCATGAACCAGTGCCTGGTCTATCATTTTGTCCACAAGAGGAAGGGCATCAGCAACAGTATAACCAATAAGGTTCATATCTTTGTGAGCCACAGTTGGGCCGGACACGGACCATTGTTTTTCACGTATTGTATCTCCTTTCTTTTTAGCAGGCACATCTGATTCTGGAATTAACTCAGATGAATCAACTGTAAGCTTTACATTGCCTATCATAATCTGGGCCCTTGAGGAGCCCTCATCAATGCCAACAACCCATCCTCTCTTTTCAGATTTCCTATGAAAAACTCTCTGACCAACAGTAATGGGAACATGATTAGTTGAGTTATATTGATATTTTATGTCAGACATTGCATCCATCAGATTATGTTTTGCATGTGTGTATCGTTGGGTTGCCTCAAACTGGCGCTCTGCTCCTTTTTCCTTTAGGTTTCCTATGGCGTCGCCAAACTCTCTCTTTGCCGCTGCCAAGATGCTCTCTGCCTTATGTTCTTTTTCAGCAAGCATCTCATTGAGTTGAAAAACTAATGTTTCTCTTTCTTTCTCTAGCCTCTTTTTTGATACCTCATATTCTTCTCTTGCCAGTGTAACGTCCTCTTTCTCTGCCTTTACCTCTTCAATCATCCTGGCAAGATCTTCCATTACTAAATCAGACCTTCCTTTTTCCTTGCCCAGATACGTAGCAGCCTTGTTAATTATCTCACCTTTTATCCCTAAATCTTGGGCTATTTCAATGGCATGGCTTACACCTGGCATACCTGTCAGTAATCGAAAGGTAGGTCGCCCCTTTTCGTAATCAAACTCCACCGATGCATTTTGGGCCTTTTTGTTAATCAGGCCATATCTCTTTAATCTTTGATAGTGTGTAGAGATTGCACTCAGGGAACCCTTTTGTGAGAAATAGTCTAAAATGGCCATGGCGAGTGATGTACCCTCATCCGGATCGGTACCTGTTCCTAACTCATCCAGAATGACCAGTGAATTTTCGTCTGCCTGATCTATAATCTCTTTTAAATGCTCCAAACGGGCAGAAAATGTGCTTAACCCTGCTGATATATCCTGATCATCTCCAATCTCGGCCATTATGTTGTTAAAAACACTCACAGTGCTTCCCTCTTTAGCGGGAATGTGCATTCCTGCCTGCGTCATAAGGGTTAAAAGACCAATTGTCTTTAATGCCACCGTCTTTCCACCCCTGTTAGGGCCTGAAATAATAAGAATATTTTTCTTGGAATCTATTTTAATCTCTACAGGAACTACTGGTTCTGCGTTTCCTGCTTTATCCCCTTTGATGGATTCAAGATAAAGAGAAAGGAGTATAGGATTCAGAGCATCTAAAAAATAAATAACCTTATTTGTGCTAATGATAGGGCTTATTCCGTTTATAGCCTTACTAAATTCTGCCCTGGCAAAAAGCCCATCAACCCTTCCCATAATCTCTAAACAACTCACAAGTTCAGACGAAGAATCATATACAAGGCCTGTAAGCCTTTTTAGAACCTTTTTCTCTTCTTCCTTTTCCCTGTCTGTTAATTCAACTAAATAGTTATTTTCCTCCGTTACTGCCAGTGGCTCTAGAAAACATGTCGAGTGGGTGCTGGAATAACCGTGAACAATTCCCTTAATAAAACCTTTTTTATCAATTCTAATAGAAATAACATAGCGACCATCTCTCACGGATATAAGGGTATCATCGCTAGATTCAAGGCTGCTTAAAATATCATTCAGCCTTTTCTCTATTACCCTTCTTTGGGATACTCTTCGGGATCTTAAAGAAGAAAGCAATTGGCTTGCGCGATCGGATATGCCGCCATCTTCAGTTATTGACTTACCAATCTCCTTTGCCAGAATATCACATGTTGGGATATCCTTAACTATACACCCCAAGGAAGGGCATAAATCTCCTGCCTCACGTATCCAATTTTTTACTTGCTGAGATACCCCTATGAGATTATGAATAGATAAAAATTCTTTTCCTTCGAGAAAAGCCCCCTTTTTAGCAGCCTTGCCTAACATTGGTCTGAGATCAGACAGGTTTGATAAAGGAATAAAGCCTTTAGTACACACAAGCTCTTTCATCTCTGAGACAAGCCTCTGCTCAGCCTCAATAGATTCCAGTTCTTGCAAGGGCTTAAGTGAAAGACAATTTGAACAACCTAATGGAGAAGCAGCGTAATGTGATACGATATTGAGCAACCGGTAGTATTCAAGTACCCTAAGTGAGTTTTCTGTCATGGGGGTTTTATAAGCCTTTGGCTTATTAAAAGGACTACACTTTATTTCTCTAACTCAATAATTCTCGAGCTATCCTATTAACTTCACGGCCATCAGCCCTGCCTGCCAATCTTGCCATAGCTGATTTCATAACACTTCCCAAATCTTTTGGACCACTAGCCGAAATTTCCTCAATTACCTGAGTTACTATCTCTTTAATATCTTGAGTTGATAACTGGGGCGGCAAATATTCGGATAATATTTTTATCTCCGCCTCCTCTTTCTCTACGAGATCTTGGCGTGAACCCTGGCCAAATTTCTCTATTGCCTCCTTACCTTTTTTTATCTCTGATGATATTACCCCCATAATCTGATCATCGGTAAGTTCCTGACGTAATGCAACCTGCTTATTTTTGATCGCAGACTTTAGCCCCCTTAATACAGAAAGTTTTTGCTTATCTTGCTCTTTAAGTGCCTTTTTAAAATCAATAGTAATATCATCATATAAGCTCATTCGGATATTCCTTTTAAGGTTAACTTTTAAATTTAAGTCTATAAATTGAAATGTCAATAACAATAACGCAAATTATTTAATACCTTCCTTTCTCAATTATATCAATAGCTTCTTCTAAATTAATTAATCCATCATAAAGAGCCCTTCCTGTTATTATTCCGCTTACTCCATCGTTCTCTAATGACAATAGATCCTCTATATCTTTAATTGATGATATCCCACCAGCTGCTATAACTTCTACATGTATACTTTTTGAAAATTCTCTTATACCATCTATGTTAGGACCGCTTCTCATTCCATCTCTTTTAATATCTGTATAAATAAAGGCTGCAATTCCCATATCCTCAAACTTCTTTGCCAGATCAATTGCAGTAATACTGGTAGGCTCTGTCCAACCTTCAACAGATACATAATTATCCTTTGAATCAATAGATACAATAATTTTATCCGGATACCTCTTACATGCCATTTCTACTAAGTGTGGATTTTTATAGGCAATTGTTCCAATAATAATTTGGTCAATGCCCAGATCAATATACTCCTGTATAGTATCTAAATCTCGAATTCCACCACCTAATTCCACCGGTATTGAGATTGTATCGAGTATTTTTTTTATGGCTTTCTTATTTACAGGTTTTCCATAAACAGCCCCATCCAGATCAACAATATGTAATCTCCGTGCACCTTTCCTTTTCCATTGAAGTGCCATCTCTTCCGGGTTATCAGAAAATATGGTCTCCTTGTTCATCAAACCCTGCTCTAATCTTACGCACTTACCTCCCTTAATATCTATCGCCGGAATAATGATCAACTATGATTACCTCCTAACTCGGATCAAAAGAAAAAATAGTTTCTTCAACGCCCTTTGTATCTTAAGTGCACTGGGCAGTGAAACAATAATAACAATTTCCCCTACTCCTTAATGATTCCCCACAAAATAGTCAATCCGAAAAGACCACCTAACATATTTAAGAAAATATCATACCAGGTAAAATACCGTAAAGGCAACACGCCTTGGTACAGTTCATCAATAACACCAAGCGCACCAGTAATCGCTGCTGATCTAAAGTAAACCCTGTTAGAGGTTTTGAAAAGGATTTTAAACCTATTCCAAACCCATGATTCTCTTTTATACCATCTCTGCCCTGAAGAACTGAACCTTCTAACAGGGTAAATATAGGTATCATTCAGTTTTTCTTTTTCTTTTCCTTTTTTCTCCTTAAGCGCCTGCAGTATCAATATGCTCAAAATGGCATATTCCGGCAAATGCGTTAATTCATAAGGGTTTGGAATAATAAGATAGAAAAGAATAGCAGAGGTAAGTAGTCCGCCTATTATAAGGATAAAAGAAGGGAATCTTCGTCTATTTAAAAAAAAGACACCGCCTGCTAAAAATAGCAGGAGTGCCCCTAAAAAAATCTCCACACCTAATACAAAACCAGAAATCGATCCAGCCTGCCACCTGGAAGAGGCCCATCGAATCAATAACGGAAGGTATGGTGTTGCAATCAGGATAATCAGGAGGTATCCATATACCACCAGCCATTTACTATCGAAGTAATGGAAGGTAAAATCCTTCACAGGCTAAAAATTACTCTTAAGCTACGTTTAGAAGTTTCCAGCGTTGGCTTTGTGAAGAATTATTTTATATTAAAAGGCAGGAAAATTATTGATAGGCAAGATCATTCTATTATGATATTAAGGCGGCTCAGATTCACTCCCAGTGAGCTACATTCCTCTTTTAAGGAATCTCTAGACACTTTGTCCATATTTCGGAATGAAATAATAACCTCGGAAATGTGGGTTTTATTTACAATCTCACTTAAACGATCCTTCCCTCCAAAAACCGGGTAACCCACAAATTTGCGTTTCTGCTTCCGGATATCATCATCGATAAATCCCACCAAGGCCAGTTCTAGGTTCTTATTTCGTTCAATCTCTTGCATAACGAGTTGCCCGCCTGCTCCAGCTCCATAAATAAGTGCCCTTCTTCCTCCCTTCATGGAATTTTTAGGGGTAGCTTCATCGATCAGACGATACGAGAACCTTGAGGCTGTCACAAGTGCCATCAAAATCATCCAATAGACTATAAACAAGGTGCGAGAAAATCCCATAAAGCGATAAATACCTAAATTAACCAGCACAGATAAAATTGTACCAACAGTAATAGCCTTTCCATAGATAATCACATCTCTCATTCCTACATATTGCCATATACCTCTATAAACCCCTAAAAGAAAAAAGCTGAAAAGCTGGCATGCCACGACAATGGGTAACGATTTGAGAAAAATGGGAAAATTTACACCATAGGCAGAGCCCTCAAATCTGATCAAGTAGGCAGACCAATAGGCGAGCGGAATCAGAACGAGATCCAAGAGTACCTCAAACAGCCTTCTTTTGTAGGTCAACTCAAAAAAAAGTGGAGTGAGCTTCCCCCTGTTAACTTCAGAAACTATGGATTCTTCTGGGTATACCTTGACCCTGGCCAAATTAATCCAGAAAAAGATAATAAAAAGAAGGTAAATTATGACAAGGACCAGGCTAACACCCAGAGAGAGGCGAGTAATGACCATAGCCAATAGTCCTGAAACAGCAGCAAAACTGTAAAGTATCAACACTGCGGTTCTCTCAGAAAATCCAATGGCTACCATCCTATGAGAGGAGTGATCCTGCCCCCCTACAGAAATGGATCGACCAGAAAGCTTGCGCATCAGGCTAACAAAGGTGGTATCCACGATAGGTATGAATAGGATCAGGATAGGAATGGCCAGCACAAAGACTAAATGATGAGATTGGGTGCCAACCATCAATCCTGAAGCCCTGGTAGCCAGTCCAGCTAACAGGAATCCAATAAAGAGGCTACCTGAGTCTCCCATAAAAATTGAAGCCGGACAGAAATTATAGATTAAAAATCCTGCTAAAGAGCCAAGAAATGCGGATAGGAAAAGAGTTGCCGAAAAGATACTCTGAATTTCAGAGGAAATCTGAGATAACAACAGAAAAAGACCTGCTATTAGGGCAATACCTGCTGATAATCCATCCATATTATCTAAAAGATTAAAGGCATTGGTAATACCCACAATCCAGAAGATGCTTATCACCAGATTGGCCGTCATAGACTCAAACCAGTTTATCTGAAAGCCAAAAATGACCAATACAGAAGCAATAATGACCTGACCCACCAGTTTGTGTTGGGGATTGATCTCTAAAAGGTCGTCAACCAAACCCAAAAGAAAGATAGCCATTCCACCCAAGGCAAGAGGCAAGAGGGGCTTTATTGAGGAATATAAACCAAACACGAAGGAAGTCAGTTGCCAGACCACCATCAAGCTGAAAAAGATGCTCACCCCTCCCAAAAGGGCGATTGGCCTTTTCTGCCATCTGTCATCCCTGGTTCTGGCGACAAGATTTCCCTTCACCGCCAGGTGCCTGATCAATGGGGTTAAAAACAGTGAAAGCAAAAAGGATGCTACACAGGTAAGAGCATATACAAAAAGTGGGCTCATTTTTTATAATAATCAATTACGCTTTGAATGATACCCTTAAGATCTGTCTTAGGCTTAAAATGCATAAAATCTTTTAGCCTGGTGATGTCCGGGCAGCGCCTCTGCATATCTTCATACCCAGGCCCATAGGCCTTTTCATAGGAGATGTATTCTATCTCTGATGAGCTTCCTGTCATCTCCTTTACCATCAGGGCAAGATCCTTAATGGTCACCTCCTTCTCATTGCCTACATTAAAAATCTTCCCCACAGCCTCAGGTTCGGCCATAAGCCTGATAAGCACATCAATGACGTCAGCGATATGGGTAAAACTTCTGGACTGAGAACCGTCACCATATACTGTAATAGGTTTATTAATTAGGGCCTTTTGAACAAAATTAGGGATAACCATTCCATATTGTCCGGTTTGCCTTGGCCCAACCGTATTAAAAAGTCGAGCAATAATGGCCGGTAGTTTCTTTTCTTCATAGTATGCTAAGGCCAAGAACTCATCCAGGGCCTTTGAACAGGCATATGCCCAGCGTCTCTTTGTTGTGGAACCCATAAGGCGATCGGTGTCCTCCACAAGAAGGCTGGTATTTTCCCCATCCATAACTTTGCCATAGACCTCGCTGCTTGA
>DAOVDY010000263.1 GCA_030669265.1 Desulfobacteraceae bacterium
CTTAAAAAAATCAAATCTCAGTATGAATTTGCCGACTATTCTTACATCGTTCAGTATATCAATGACCTTGGTAACTACATTGGCCGTCAAATAGAAGTACCTTATTTCCCTCTTCATTTTTATGTGATAAAAGACACCTCCATTAATGCATTCGCAGCTCCTGCCGGTCATGTGTTTTTCTTTTCAGGACTGATTAAGATAATGGACAATGTGGATGAGCTTGCCTCTGTACTCGCACATGAGCTTGGCCATGTAAGTGCCAGGCATCTGGCTTTGAGGATAGAAAGATCCAACAAGATCGGAATGGCCACAATGGCTGCTATCTTAGCAGGAGTTCTTATTGGAGGTGAGGCAACAGGTGCCCTTATGACAGGATCAATCGCTGCCGGAATTCAGGCTGAACTCGGCTACTCCAGGCAAGATGAAAGACAAGCTGATCAGTTAGGGTTCAAATACACTTATATGTCAGGTTTTAACACTCAGGGAATGATAACCACATTAAAGAAAATTCAAAGGGAAAATTGGTACGGCGGCCAGAATATACCGCCTTATCTTCTCACCCATCCTGGTGCGTCGGAGAGAATGGCCAATATAGAAACAATGGCACAAGAATATACAAAAATGCCTGATTCAGATGAGACAAAAAAACTGCGATCCCGTTTTCCGATTTTTTATATTATGGTTGTTGCCTTATGTGATGACAAGGAAGATGCAACAAGAGAGTTTAAAAAAAGGCTTCGTGTAGATCCTGAAGCTGTTTTGGCTCATTATGGTCTTGCTCTTGCTCTTGAAAGAGGTGGTAAGATACATGAAGCCCTCAATCACTTCAAAATAGCTTTACGGGGAAAGGGAAATTCTATCCCCATTATGTTTTCTATGGCTAAGGCCTATCAGACGATCGGCCGATACGAAAAATCTGTATCTATCTTGCAGAAGGCCCTTCAGCTATCCCCTAAAGATAAGGAGATCTTATATCTTTTAGCCCTATCGTTGCAAAATTTCGAACAATATGGCCAATCCTCCAGGATTTATGAGAAGCTGACCTTCCTTCCGCCAGTCAAAGACATGGTCTATTATAACCTTGGCCTGGTCTATGGACGGCAAGGTAAGTTAGCCTTGGCTCATTATCATTTAGGCATATATTCCAACAAACTGAGAAAGAAAGAAGATGCCCTTTTCCATTTTAAAAAAGCAAAAGAGCTGGCAGAAAGCAAGCCAGCGCTAAAAGAAAAGATTAATAAGGCCTTGATGGGGCTTGTCAATGATTAATCATTACTTATCATTCGTTAGTAAGAAAAGGATACCCAATAAAAAATAATGAGAATATTGACAACATGGTACATATATCGTAATTGATACGCTATCATGTTAAAGATCTCAATATGAAACCTAAATGGAGGATAAAGAGATATGGCATTAATGACACCAGAGCAGTTTGAAGAAAGTTTAAAGAGCGTTAAACCAAGGGTCTTTATGAATGGGAAAAGGGTTGAAAATATCCTTACTAATAGGAACACAAGAACAGTTGTCGAGGCCAACAAGGCAAGCTACGAATGGGCCCTTGATCCAAAATACAAGAATATTATGACGTGCTACTCACCGCTCATAAACGATACGGTTAATAGATACACACATGTGAGTACAAGCATCGACGAACTTATCGCAAAGGCCGAGGCAGGCACCTTCACCGCTGAAATGCTTGGGACATGCATTTACCGCTGCGTAGGATATGACTCCTTTCACTCCCTTTATGCCAATACCTGGGAGATGGATAAAGAACTGGGCACTGAGTATCATCCCAGGTTTCTTGAATATCTTAAAATGGTACAAAAGAATGATCTCTCTGTTGCCGGTGCATTAACTGAGGCACGGGGAAGCAGAAAGGAAAAAATACCTGAATGGCCAGATCCATATCTCTCGTTAAAGGTGGTTGACAAAAATAAAGATGGGATAGTGGTGAAAGGGGCAAAGATAAACATTAGCGGGGCATTCGGAAGCCATTATATCAATGTATTACCCCAGGCAGCTCACTACAAAGGGGAGGAAGACTATGCAGTTGCATTTGCCACACCAGTAGACGCTGAAGGCATCACCTATATATGCCAATACACCCCCTATTCAGCAGAAAGAGACCAGGCAGATGACTTGGAAGAACTTGGTAATCCACTTTATGGGCAACGGGAAACTTCTATGGTCGTATTTGATAATGTGTTTGTTCCATGGGAGAGGGTATTTCATTGTGGAGAGTATCAATATTCCGTTAAGTTTGTAACAAGATTTGCCAAGACCCACAGAATGACATGTGGAGGAACATGCAAGGTGGGATTTATGAACCAGATAATCGGGGCATGCAAACTTATTCAGGAATACAAGGGGTTGGATAAGGCCTCCCACATCAATGACCAGTTGATGGAGATGGTGGCCTTAAGAGAAACCTGCAGGGCCTGTGGCATGGCAGCAGCCCAAAAAGGCTCTGAGGAACCAAAAGGATCAGGCGTGTATCTGCCGGATGAGCTTATGGGTAATGTATCGAAGTTAAATGTAGCTAATTCATTCTGGAGGATCATG
>DAOVDY010000037.1 GCA_030669265.1 Desulfobacteraceae bacterium
ACTAAGGCGGAAGTGTTACACTGGCTTGGGAAAGCATACCAGAAAAAAGCTATGAATTATTGGATAAAGGTAGTGTCTAAAGATCCAAACTCCGAAGAATCGAAGGCAATTTTTGATAGAATGAGGCCTGAGGTAAAACGATTTGATCTTTCACAATATCAGCCTCCTGTTTTAGCAATAGATTTTATCTTAGGATTCCGAGATGAATTAGAGCCACAGACCGCGGTGTGGATTGAAGATAGAGATGGCAACTTTGTGAAAACTATCTATGTCTCTGGGTTCAGTGGACATGTCAAAGAAAGGGAGGTTAGACTACCCAAATGGGCGAATTCATCGAAGTTCGTTGATGTTGATGCAGTGACTGGTGCAAGCATAAATGTAGGGCATCATATCTTTGTCTGGGATTTGAAGGATAGTTTGGGCAGAAGAGTAACAGCAGGGAAATATGTCGTGAAAGTGGAGGTGGCCTATTGGCCAAGTATGCAATATCAATTAGTCTCGGCTGCTGTTAACCTGGAAGAAAAAGGAGATCGAATATTAGTCGAGCAAGGAAAATTTATACCATATTTGGAAGTTAATTATTTCCCGGTAAGAGGAAGGTAGGTGTTTTGTATGTGCGACGTTTTAAGTCTCTGCTCGGCTTGTCGCAAAGAACTTGGCCTTCTGAACTTGTCTCTTTGGAACGCCAGAACTATGTGAGCGGTTAGGTTATGATGGTTTAGAAAAAATTTGAAATAGTAGACGTTTTTAAGATACTGTCAAATAGTCAACTTTTAACAAAGGGAAGCATTATGAAGAATTATTTAAGAATTGTTCTGTTCGTTATTCTGATATTAATTGTTGGTTGTGCTGGATCAAGCCAATACATGGTTAAAACCACACCGATAGGGGGGCCATCACCTGGCAAAGCGCTTGTTTATTTCATGAGACCGTCAGGCTTTGGTTTTGCTATAAATTTCCAGATATGGGATAATGATGATTTTATTGGTCTAAGCCAAGCAAAGTCATATTTTGCATATCAGTGCGATCCTGGCAGGCATCTCTTTATCGGTATAGCAGAAAATAAGAGAGGTGTTGAGGCTGATCTCGAGGCTGAAAAATCCTATTATATCATTACACAGGTCAGGATGGGCGGATGGCGTGCTCGAATGGCTTTTATCCCTGTTACACGCGGCTCTGAATTCTGGGATAAAGTGGAAGCATATAAGACGGAACTGAATTCTATTGCACCTAAGGAAGAAGAGCTTGCAAAGTGGGAAGCCAAGAAAAAGGCTAAGACACAACAAATCATTAGTTTCCTTGAAACAGCGGAAGGGAGTAAATATGTCATACCGCTGGGCAAGGAAGATGGAAGATAAGGAAAAACGGTCTTCTAGAAATCAGTTTGTTTTCTCGCTTTCAATTGTATTTTAGAAAGGCTTCTATTGTACGAGGGATTCGTGAGTGTTTGTACACAGAATGGACAGCATCGTACTTCCCCGGTTCATAGACTGCGTGCCAAATACTTGAAAATAACGAAACTTCATCTTACATCTGCTAATCACAATATCAACTTTTGGGATGTGAGGTCAAATCAGGAGCTGGTTTTAGTTCATTTTGGCAGCCGTTACCGAGCTGGATCAAGATTCTTCCTCCCAGGGACTTGTCCCATCCTCAATATAAAGAGGTGACTCCAAATCATACATATACATTGTTTTGTCATCAACTGCTTTGATGACCGCATGACCCCAGGCAAAAAACAGATATCCATAGAATTGGTCATCTGGTCCCAAGATCCTCCAGAGTCTTGGATCAAACTGAATGTAGGTTCGAATCCAACCGATGAGTTCTAACAATGTTTCCTTATCTTCTACCTTGATCCATTTATCGCCTATCAGGGTTGTGTCGTCATTTTTCGGATCAAACATGATACCCGCTGCCGTTTCAACAGATAGTCCAGCATAATAAATGGTGTAATCCTGCCAATTCTTTTCTAATTCTTGAAGGCTGACCTTCTCCTCTTGCCTGGATAGTACCCTGATTTTCCCATAGCTTTTAAGCCATGAACACCCATAGATGAGAAATAAAGAGATAAAACCGAAAATTGTCAGATATATATATTTTTTCATGTTCTTTTGCCTTATTCTATTCAATGAGTGAAAATTATCCTGCCTACCTACAATACAAAAGCCCTGGAAAGGTACAATAATTTCTTTTAAACTTTCATATTATTACTTCAAGAGATCTCTTTATTATTTCAGAAAAACGATGGATACGGGATTCAGATCAAAAACAGGTGAGCATGGGCATAATATGTATGCAGGCATTATTGTCATATATAATAGGAGAAAGATTAAATGACTCAGTCGAATATCCATTTATTAGCACTATCATTCAATTCTTGATTATTTTCAATAAGAAATGCTAAGTTAAAATTGATCAATACAAAAAAAGGAGGGGATAATGTCTGAAGGAAAGACAGCCTCAAGTCTTAGACTCATACAGGAAGCAGATATAAAAGATAAAGTGGTGCTCATTAGAGTTGATCATAATACAGTCAAAAAAGGAGGAATAAAAGACACTACAAGGATTGACGCAAGCCTCGGTACCATCTTCAATGTTGTTTCAAGAGGTGGAAAGCCAATCTTAATGACCCATATTGGAAGGCCGAGGGATAAAAAAACCGGAAAGATAAACTGCTTGCCTGATAGATCAGTAAGTCCGATTGTTGCGTATTTAGAGAAAAAATTGCGGATAAAGATTGAGGTTCCAGACTTTAGTATCCACCCTGAAACTGGAATAACCAATATTGATAGATCTATTTGGGCGTCTATTTTACGCCTGAGAGAGGGTGCGATAGGGGCTATCTATCTTCCGAATATAAGGTGGTTTCAGGGAGAACAGACAGACGGACCAGAACGCAGCAGACTTGCCAGGAAGTTGGCAAGCCTCGCAGGTGTTTATGTAAATGATGCCTTTGGCTCATGGCGACCTCATACTTCCACCTTTGATATTACAAAATATCTTCCTTCTTATGCGGGTTTTTTACTACAAGAGGAGATCAAAAACCTTGAAAAGGTTCTTAACCCCACTAGACCTTTTTTAGCGATAGTGGCCGGGACTAAATACGATACAAAGATTGGTCCTTTGAAAGAATTATACAAAAGGGTAGATCATTTGATTTTAGGCGGAGTTATGTATAACACCTTTCTGTCTGCGAAATATGGCATAAACATTGGTGCCGTTCCAAAAGAAGATATTGATCTTGCTCAAGAGTTTGTTCGTTTGGATAAAGGAAAAGGAAAGATAGCAGAGCTCCCACTACTTGTAGAATCCGAAAATCTTGGGGAAAGGAAAAAAGGAAAAATAAAAACCATAGCTGTTAAAAATTTCCGGAAAGGGGAGAGATATAATTACATCCTCGATGCTGATCCAGACTCATTTCATGACAGTCTTATCTTAGATATAATTCAATCGGCCAAAACCATCCTTGTTAATGCAGTGATGGGTCTTATTCCTCACTTTCGGGAGGGCTCAAAGGCCCTTTACAAGGCAGTAGATGGAAACAGGCAGGCCCTGAAACTATACGGAGGGGGTGATACCATTGAGGAATTAAAATATTCATGCCCTGGTATATATATGAAAGGCCTGGACAATCCTAAATGTTATTATTTTACAGGTGGGGGAACGGTTCTTAAGGCGTTAGAGGAAGGAAGCCCCTTTAAAATCGGACCTGTAGAGCGACTCTTAAAAAGATAACTATAATGACAATTACACCAATCTTTGATCCTCAACTAATGGGCAGGGTCATGAGGATCGCTGCCTTTATGTCGGGCTCAGGAACCAATGTTATCCGCCTGCTTGAAAGAGAAAAGGAACTGGAGCAGAAGCCAGGTGGGACTCCCTTTAAAATTATCTTCATCTTTAGTGACCGCTCTGATGGTAGCTCAGCAGGGGAAAAAATTGCCCTTGATAAAGGAATCCCCTACTTCAGTTACGATATAAGAAAATTCTACTCCCTAAAAGGATTAAAGAGGACTGCCTTAACCCAGGCAACTTTATCAGCCAGGAGGGAGTTTGACTCTGTGGCCTCTCGTTTGATCAAGGCCTTTGATATAGATATAATAGCCCTGGCAGGATATATGAGTTATCTCACATTACACAGATGTGTCAATGTACATCCAGCTGATCTTTCTATCCTTACATCCGATGGAAAAAGGAAGTATGTGGGCGATTATGCAGTGGGAGATGCAATAGCCAATGGAGAAACCTCTCTACGTTCCTCAACCATCTGGATAGATGCAGGGGTAGATACTGGTCCCATCTTGATGGTCTCAAATGCCCTTAAGGTAAAATTACCTTTTTCCTTACCAGATCTACTTAAAGACAGAGAAGCCTTTGAAAAAGTGGTCGATGAACACCAGAAGCGCCTTAAAGAGTTAGGTGACTGGAGGATTTTCCCTCAAACAGTAGAGATGATAGCAAGGGGGCGCTTTTCCATAGATGAAGATAATAATGTGTATGTAGATGGACAACCTGTTCCTAAAGGTTATCGGCTTGAGGAATAAGCCTGAAAGAATAAAAAGCAGGATAAAGGGATTTTTTATTTAAATAAGGAGAGAGCATGACCATAACAAATGTCAAAGAGGTTTTCACCAAGATGTCAGAGATTTTCAACCCTGGTGCTGCACAGGGATTAAATGTAGCCTTCCAGTTCGATATCACTGGAGATGGCGGAGGAAGCTGGAATATTGGGATCAAGGATAGTGTTTGTCAAATTCAGGAAGGTACTCATGAGGTGCCAACTGTAACATTAACGATGTCCTGTGAAACATGGCTTGCCATGGTCAATAAGGAGCTAAACGCCATGCAGGCTTTCATGGGAGGTCAGCTCAAGGTCAGTGGAGACATCATGCTGGCTCAGCGGGTTCCAGAACTATTTCCGTTCTAAAGATGTTTTGTAACTACTCAGGTTGTCGGGTTCACCGTTTAAGCCCGCCCTGGCGCGACTTATTTATTATAATCTGTTGCCACTGTAATATCTTAGTAACTATTTATGTTGAACAATAACCTGACCAATCAGGTCTGGGCCAGGGGTTCAAGGTTGACATCCATGCAATACAGCATGGCTTGTGGCAAGAATCGGATGAACTCCTAATTTATCTTCAAATCGAAACCAAATACTTTAGGTCGATGATTCGACAGTATTTTATCTCTCTAACCTCGAACTGTGAACCTTGAACTTTGAACCTGAGTAGTTATGATGTTTTTTATCACACTTCAATTCCACTAATATGCATAATTTTTCAACGAGAACTCGCGTGATCCCTTGTCCACAAAAAAGGAATATGGGAGATCCCTATTACGGTGATATTATGAGATGTAGCTAGTCTCAGCACCAGAGCGATCCTGCATGGTGAGTGATCAGGTCACCTATGATGCAGGCCAGATTCATGGGAGATTTGGTTACCTAAGAAAATATTTGGTTGAAAGACTTTGCCGGGACAACCGAATCCTTTCTATTGGCGGCTGGACCACAGAAATTATGAAGGAGGTCATATCAAAGTATATTTTGGAGAGATAAGTCTTCTTTAAAAGTGAGAATAGCTCACATTGTAAGATGAGTACTTCCTGGTAAAAAAAATTGATTGACCTATCAATTAACAATAAATATACTTAGCCCTGATTTTATTTCACCTACATTAACCCTTTAGTAAAAGGTTAGTTATTAAAAAAATAATACCTTTTACCGAGAATCCTGCTTGTTTTTATCTTAATCATTCCATCTACTATCGGAGCCAAAGCAAAGGTAAGTGGGGTGCCAGACATCGATGTGGTGATTGGCTGGACCACTACCCTTTCACGACCGAAAACCAATTGGGCCAAAGCCCCTAAGTTTTGAGTGGTTGTTCAATGCCTCAAAATAACAATGAGACAGTAATACGTATTGCTAATCTTTCCCTCAGGTTTGGGGGACTGCAAGCCCTTGATGATATAGATCTTGAGGTGAGAGCAGGAGAAATACTCGCCATCATCGGGCCCAATGGTGCAGGAAAGACTTGTGTCCTTAATTGTGTCAATGGATTCTATCATCCTTATCAAGGAAAAATACTTTACCAGGGCATAGATCTAACAGGTCTAAAGCCCCATAAAATAGCCGTACTGGGTATAGCCAGGACATTTCAAAACATAGAACTGTATTCAGGTCTTAGTGCCCTGGATAATTTGATGGCTGCCAGGCATGTCCATATGCGGCATGGTGCATTGTTAGGTTGTATGTTTTTTGGCCCAACCAGGGGAGAGGAAATCGCTCATCGGCAGCAGGTTGAGGAAATCATTGATCTATTAGAAATGGAATCTATCAGAAAAAAGGTGGTGGGCTCACTTCCCTATGGTCAGAGAAAAAGGGTCGATCTGGCCAGGGCCCTATCCATGGACCCGGCTATTCTACTTTTAGATGAACCCATGGCAGGTATGAATGTTGAGGAAAAAGAGGACATGGCCAGGTTTATCCTTGATATTTATGAGCTTAAAAAAATACCTATAGTCCTTGTCGAACACGATATGGATGTGGTCATGGACATCTCCCATAGGGTAGCTGTGCTTGATTTTGGTCGCAAAATTGCCGAGGGATTACCTCAAGAGATAAAAAAGGATGAGAGGGTTATAAAGGCCTATTTAGGGGAGGAATAAACATACGTCTCGGCAATTCTATTCGCGGCGGAAAATTATAGTTTTTAATATTATTTGGTTTATGCCATTCATATGGAATGTTGGAATAATGGAATATTGTGTTGTGAAAACGGAAAAAATCATAGTTAATCTTTATTTCTTTTTCCATTTAACCCATCACTCCAATATTCCAGTACTCCATTATTCCAATTGCGGAGCGAAGCGGAGCTAAATTCTATGCCCCTTGAAACATTACCTCAAGTATTGAAAGAGAATTTTAAAAAATATGATAATCGCGTGGCCATGAGGGTCAAGGACAGAGGCATATGGCAAGAGTATACATGGGAAGACTATTACCAGAAGG